>JAJUHH010000141.1 GCA_029267975.1 Clostridiales bacterium | reverse complement strand
GCTGTGATACAAACAGTGCTGCATAAGGCAGAGACGGAAGCAGTGATAAATGTCTTCCCCATAGGGGCCATTACCCTTGGTCAAAACGGTACGGAGCTGGTTGACATCAGAGGACTGAAGAATGCAGGTGCCGTAGCACTAAGTGAGGATGGCAAATCCGTGATGGACCCTGCTCTGTATCTGGAAGCCATGAGGCAGGCAGCTTATTATGATCTGCCTGTTTTTGCCCATTGTGAGGACAAGAGTCTGGTGGGGAAGGGGGTTATAAATGCAGGGAAGAAGGCCCAGGAGTTTCAGCTTCCGGGGATATTGAATGCAGTGGAGGATGTGATCACTGCCCGTGATATTCTCCTTGCCAAGGAAGCAGGGGCTAGCTTGCACTTATGCCATATATCAACAAGGGACAGTGCTGCCATGCTACGTTATGCCAAGCAGGAAGGGTTGAAGGTAAGCGGAGAGGTTTGCCCCCATCACTTTACCTTATCGGATGAGGACATTCTGAAACCGGATACTGACTATAAGATGAATCCCCCGCTTCGCAGTAAGGAAGATGTACAGGCTTTGAAGGAAGCTCTTCGTGATGGCAGCATTGATGTCATAGCCACGGATCACGCCCCCCATTCCAGGGAAGAGAAGGAAAAGTCCATGGCAGAGGCTCCCTTTGGTATCGTTGGTTCAGAGACCGCCTTTGCCCTTGTTATGACCGAGCTGGTAAATCAGGGCTACTTAACTCCCAGCCAGATGGTAGAGAAGATGTGTGTAAATCCTGCACGAATTCTGAATAGCGACAGGGGCTGCATAGGGGAAGGCCGGATTGCGGATCTGGTCATTGCCGATCCCAAGGCCGAATATGAGATTGATAAAAGTAAATTTTTCTCCAAGGGTAAGAATACTCCCTTCCATGGACGACGGGTTACCGGTAGGGTGGAGTATACCTTTGCAGCCGGTAAGCTGGTGTATCAGTATGATCCACAGAAAGGGACAGGTGTGATTTATGATAAATAAATTAGTAAAGAAGATTGAACAGCTAAGTGCGCCTATTGTGGTCGGACTGGATCCAACGCTGGATTTTGTGCCTCAGCATATTCTTCAGAGGGCATATGAGGAGAAGGGTGAGAATCTTACTGGAGCAGCAGAAGCCATCTGGCAGTTTAATAAGGGAATCATTGATGCTACCTATGATCTCATTCCTGCTGTAAAGCCTCAGATTGCCATGTACGAACAGTTTGGTGTGGAAGGTCTGAAAGCATTTCAGAAGACAGTAGAGTACTGCAAGAAAAAGGATCTGCTGGTGATCGGGGATATCAAGCGGGGTGACATCGGCTCCACTTCAGCTGCCTATGCAACCGGACATCTTGGCAAGGTGACCATAGGAGGGAAGGATTATAGAGGCTTTGACGAGGATTTTGTCACCTTAAATCCTTATATGGGCTCTGATGCGATCAAACCTTTTATGGAAGTATGTAAAGAAGAGAAGAAAGGGCTTTTCATTCTTGTAAAGACCTCGAATCCTTCCAGTGGAGAGTTTCAGGATCAGCTGATTGATGGCCGACCGCTTTATGAACTGGTTGGCAGCAAGGTTGCCCAGTGGGGTGAAGAGCATATGGGCGAGTCTTACAGCTACGTTGGTGCAGTTGTTGGCGCTACCTATCCTGAGATGGGTAAGGTTTTGCGTGCCCTGATGCCTAAGGCTTATATCCTGGTTCCGGGCTATGGAGCCCAGGGAGGTAAGGCAGAGGATCTGGCTGCTTACTTCAACAAGGATGGTCTTGGTGCGATTGTCAATTCCTCTCGTGGAATTATTGCCGCATATAAGTCAAAGGGATATGAGAAATTTGGTCCGGAGGCTTATGCAGATGCTTCCAGACAGGCTGTTCTTGATATGAGAGAAGATTTAAAGAAGGCCTGGCTGCATGCAGATAAATAGAGGATAAAACGACGTGAGAAAAAGGAGAGCGTATATTTTGTTGTAATCTTCCGATGTTGGATGAGGTCTGACATGGAAGTATCCAATCAAAATATAAGCTCTCCTCTTATTAGATACACAGGTACGCCTGTTTGGGACCGGTGTTCATGTCATGAGATTAAAGGAATAATTATAGCTTCTCTGGTTCCGGATACACAACGCCAAAGGTATCAACGGTCAACTTCTTCATGATCTGCGGCTCTAAGGGAGCATCAGAGTAATCGGTTTTGGTTTCTGCAATCCTATTAACAGCTTCCTGTCCCTCGATCACCTTACCAAAGGCAGCATAGGAACCATCCAGATGGGGAGAATCCTTATGCATGATAAAGAACTGGGAGCCAGCAGAATCGGGACGCTGAGATCTCGCCATGGATATTACACCTGCGGTGTGCTTCAAATTATTAGGAAAATTATTATATGAAAACTCGCCTTTAATGGAATAACCGGGGCCACCCATACCTGTGCCTTCCGGATCGCCACCCTGTATCATAAATCCACGGATGACTCTGTGAAATTTTAATCCATCGTAAAAGCCTTTATTTACAAGGGAGATAAAATTGTTAACAGTGTTTGGAGCAAGCTCTGGATACAATTCGATTTTAATTACATCACCGTTTTGTAATTCCATTGTAACGATAGGATTCTTGTTTGCCATCTTAATTCATTTCCTCTCAAATTTAATATACAGAAACAACAATAACAAAAGCTTAGGCCATTAGCCCTGTTGGTAAATATAACATAAGACTGTCGTAAATGTCAAGGTATGCTGTTTATCGCCAATATAAGTATATGAAAATAATATGAATATATTTTCGGATTCATCTTGAAAAAACGCAGATATGCAATGATAATATTATTTGTATTCGAAGGATATGAGAAAAAGAGTATTATTAGGTAGACTTAATATCTTAAGAAGGGAGAATAAGTATATGACAGAGGTATATACCTTTGGAGTAAAATCCGGTCAAAACACGGCAATGATTGATATAACAGGTGAAGTGAGGAATTTGGTACGGGAAAGCGGTGTGAAAGACGGTATTTGCGTCGTTTATGTACCCCATACCACCGCCGGAATTACCATAAACGAAAATGCAGATCCTGATGTAATAAAAGACTTTATGATGGAGATCAATAAACTTGTACCTATGTGGGATGGATATCAGCATCGGGAAGGGAACTCTGCGGCCCATATCAAATCAAGCATGATGGGCTTTTCTCAGACGCTGATCATCAGCGAAGGGCGATTAATGATGGGAACCTGGCAGGGAATCTATTTTATGGAGTTTGACGGACCGCGGATTCGCAAGGTCCATGTAAAGATTATTGAAGGGTAGTGTCTTCGGATGCCTGCCCTTATTTTTACATAATTATGTGTTAATTGCATAAATATGCTTGTCGCAGGGCGGATTATAGGTTATACTTATTCCGCTATTATACTAATGAATTTGACGCATTTATTCAATGACTATGAAATACAGGAGGGACTATGCCGTTTGCATTAAAGAAAAAAGCTATCATCGTTGAAAACACCAGTCTGTCAGAAGATATCTACAGCATATGGCTGGAGGAGAGAGAGATTGCATTAAGCGCAAAGCCGGGACAATTTCTGTCCCTATTCTGTAATGATGCAAGCAGATTGCTGCCTCGTCCCATCAGTATATGTGAGATCGATAAAGCTAAGGGAAGAATAAGACTGGTGTTTCGCCTTGCAGGCCAGGGAACCAAGGAATTTGCCCGCTTAAAGCCAGCGGATACAATAGAAGTAATGGGACCCCTGGGGAATGGCTTCCTGCCGGAGGGGAAAAAGGCATTATTAATCGGAGGAGGTATTGGGATACCTCCCCTTTTGGAGCTGGCAAAGCAGCTTGACTGTGAGAAGCAGATAGTGCTTGGTTATCGGGATAAGACATTTCTTAATGAGGAATTCTTACCCTACGGAGCAGTATATGTATCAACAGAAGATGGCAGCAGCGGTACCAGGGGGAATGTCATTGATGCAATCAGGGAACATAAACTGGAAGCAGAGATTATCTATGCCTGTGGGCCCACACCAATGCTTCGGGGAATAAAGGCTTATGCAAAGGAACAGGGGATGAGTGCCCAGTTATCACTGGAGGAACGGATGGCCTGCGGGGTTGGTGCCTGTCTGGCCTGTGTTTGTAAGTCCAGGGATACGGATCATCATACCAATGTGAAGAATAAACGCATCTGTAAGGATGGCCCTGTATTTTATGCAGATACAATAGAACTGTGAATGGGAGATCGCTATGAATACTAATATAACGATTGCAGGAGTTACCTTTAAAAATCCGGTGACGACTGCATCCGGAACCTTCGGCTCAGGAATGGAATACAGTGATTTTGTGGACTTGTCAAGGCTTGGAGCTGTGACCACCAAGGGTGTGTCAAATGTGCCCTGGCCGGGTAATCCTACTCCCCGCATTGCAGAAACCTACGGGGGTATGCTCAATGCCATCGGGCTGCAAAATCCCGGTATGGATGTATTTATTCAGCGGGATATTCCCTTCTTAAGAAAGTATGATACCAAAATTATTGTGAATGTTGTAGGAAAGACCATAACAGATTATTGTGAGGTTGTGGAGCGCCTATCCGATTGTGATGTGGACATGCTGGAGATCAATATCTCCTGTCCGAATGTGAAGGAAGGCGGCATTGCCTTTGGACAGGATCCCAAATGTGTGGAAGATATCACCGGAGAGCTGAAAAAGCGTGCAAAGCAGCCCATCATAATGAAGCTTAGCCCCAATGTCACCGATATAGCCGAGATGGCAAGGGCAGCTCAGGCTGCAGGAGCGGATGCTATTTCCTTAATTAATACCATTACTGGTATGAAGATAGATATCCATCGCAGGTCCTTCGCCCTGGCCAATAAGACCGGCGGCCTGTCAGGTCCTGCTATTCGTCCCATAGCGGTCCGTATGGTATATCAGGCAGCGCAGGCTGTGAAGCTGCCCATTATCGGAATGGGCGGTATCTCCTGTGCGGAGGATGCGCTGGAATTTATTATGGCAGGTGCCAGCATGGTGGCTGTCGGTACGGCGAATTTTATCAATCCTGCTGCTACCGTCCAGGTGATCGATGGAATAGAAGCTTATATGAGGCAATATGGTGTAGATGACATCAAGGATCTGATTGGCTGTGTGAAATAAAAATAAATAAAATTTTCATAAATGCTATTAATTCTTGGAAATTATGGTACAATAAAGAAAGGCGAGAGGAATTTTATGGAACAGTATAAGCAGGAATTTATTGAATTCATGGTGGATTGCGGAGTACTAAAGTTTGGTGATTTCACTACCAAGAGCGGCAGAAAGACCCCCTTCTTCGTCAATACGGGCTTTTACCGCACCGGTGCCCAGCTTCGAAGACTGGGAGAATATTATGCCAAGGCAATCAATGATAAATATGGTATGGACTTTGATGTGCTGTTTGGACCGGCTTATAAAGGAATTCCCTTAAGTGTGGCCACAAGCATGGCAATCAGTGAATTCTATCAGAAGGATATCAAGTACTGCTCCAATCGCAAGGAAGTTAAGGATCACGGAGATACCGGAATTCTATTGGGATCCCCCCTGACGGATGGTGACAGGGTTGTGATCATCGAGGATGTTACAACAGCAGGCACCTCCATTGAAGAGACTATGCCGATCCTGGCTGCCCAGGGGCAGGTTAAGGTACTGGGACTTGTGGTCTCCGTTGACCGAATGGAACGTGGACATGGTACAAAGAGCGCCCTGTCTGAAATAGAAGAAAAATATCGCATTGCTACAACGGCTATTGTTACCATGAAGGAAGTAGTGGAACATCTGTATAATCGCCCTTATAAGGGGAAGATTGTTATCGATGATACCTTAAAACAAGCGATCGATGCTTATTATGAGCAATATGGTGCACAGTAAGCAAAAGAAGTATTGTACCTTAAAAGGAGGGATTTTTATGATGGAAAGAATATACAAAACGATGAAGTCAGTAGGCGTATGGAACTTGGTTATGGGTATTCTACTAATCGTTTCCGGTATTGTCACCGGAGTCATGCTTATTCTTAATGGGGGCAAACTTCTAAAGAAAAAATCGGATCTCTTATTTTAAAATATCTCGTATCTGTCGGGAGTATCAATTCACTGGAATTGATGCTCTTTTTTCTTATAGAATAATCTCCGAATTTCCAATAAGATTAAATTTGAATCCACTTCTCAATTCTGCTAAAATGTAGCTAATACGGGCTCATGAATGAGTTGAGCCTGAGACTTTGAAGGAAGCGGTGATTTGGATGCATGATATCAGCTTATATGAGAAAAAGATCATCAAGGATAAAGAGTTTCCGGTCCAAATGTTCACAAACCATATTAAGAAGCCCGGTGTCTATTTCGCATCCCATTGGCATGAGCATATAGAACTTCATTATGTGCTGGAGGGGAAAGGCACCTTTAATTGCAATCAAAAACCCTATACCCTGGAGGCAGGGAACCTGCTTATCATTAATAGCAACGTTCTGCATGAGGGGATTTGTCATACGAAGAAGCTGGAAGCCCTGGTGCTGATTTTTGAAATGAGTGATTTCTCAAAGGAATTGGCTAATTTCAACGTTATTTTTGAACCCCTGATCGCTGCCGATGAGAAAATAAGAGATATGATGTTGGCAATTCATCAGGAGGAGCAGGAAAAGCAGGTGGGTTATAAGATGGCCCTGAAGGGCAAGATCTATGAGCTGATTACCTACCTCCTTCGCCATTATGTGGTAGAACAGCTGTCAGATAAGGAGAAGATCAAGCGTTCCCAAAACCAGCAGAGGCTAAACACAGTGACCCGCTATATCCAGGAAAATTATTCCGAGCCCATTACCGTGAAGACCCTGGCGGACCTGATCCATCTGAGTGAGTTCCGCTTCTGCCATTTGTTTAAGGAAAGTATGGGACAAAGCCCCCTAAGCTTTATTAATGAAGTGCGTTTGAAAAAGGCGCATCTTTTATTGGAGCAAAAAGAAATGACGGTTGCGGAAGTCGCCAGCTATGTAGGCTTCCAGGATTATAATAACTTTGGTCGGTTATTCCGCAAATATTACGGATATACTCCTTCGAGCGTATGGAATCGATAGCAAGATAATATGTATATTTAGCAAGAAATTCATAGAATTTTTTTTGTATGGATTGTATGATTACCATGGTGAGAAATGTTCGAGTTTTATCCTCGAATGAGGGAAAATTGTGCATATAAAGGAGGAAATGTATGAAACTAGGTACGTTTACAGTAGTATTGGGGGATAAGTCTCTTGATCAAGCCTGCGAATATCTGGCTGCACGCGGAGTTCAGATGGTAGAGATCGGATGCGGCGGCTATCCCGGTAAGGCTCATTGT
>JAJUHH010000140.1 GCA_029267975.1 Clostridiales bacterium | reverse complement strand
GGATGAATGGGATAAGTTCGTACAGGAATACTTAGATCAGGGTGGACGCGATTTATTAACCGCAGAAGCTAAGAGCCTTGGCTGCGCTTTACCGGCTGAGCTTCAATAATATTAGCTGAATAACAAAAGATAAAATTTACATAAGCAATTATTACAGAAGGGCTGTTGCAGATATAGGTTATGAAGAAAGGAAAGGATGCATTTCATCCTTCCCTTCCCGATTCACTTATATGATGCAACAGCCCCTTCGCTATCGTAAAAGAAATTCTAAAAAGAGTTCCTTTACGATAGAAAGCAGAGTGTCAGCTTGCTCCACTTCATTGACATAAAAATGTAATTTAATATTGACATATCAGAACATATGTTTTATTGTTAAATTAAACCAATATAGGAAAGGGGATGTACTTAGTGTTAGAGATACCAGAGAGTTATACAGTTGCACAGCAATTAAATCAATCCGTTCAAGGAAAAACAATCAGTTATGTGAAAGCAAATCAATCACCTCATTCCTTTGCATGGTATTTTGGTGAACCGGAAGCTTATGATGATTTACTGTCGGGGAAAAGAATAGGTACATCCTATCCGATTGCAGGAATGGTTGAGATTGAAATTGAAGATTGCCGATTGGTTATTGGCGACGGAGCTACCCTGCGTTATTATGAAGATATAAAAAGGGTCCCTAAGAAACATCAGCTATATATTGAATTTGATGATTCTACGGCTTTGGTCTGCACAATCCAGATGTATGGAGGCATCTGGGCATTTCATGAAGGTGAATTTGATAACATGTATTATATTGGTGCCAAGGAAAAACCATCACCCTTAAGCGAGCAATTTGATCTGGAATATTTCAAAACATTAAGAAGCGAAGGGTCTGATCGATTATCCGCAAAGGCCTTCTTGGCTACCCAGCAGCGTATCCCGGGTTTGGGCAACGGAGTACTGCAAGATATTCTTTACCTGTCAGGAATACATCCAAAGAGAAAGATGTCTAAGGTTACAGAGGAAGAATATGAGCGCTTATATGAAACCATAAAGGATACCCTTAGACAAATGGCTGACCTTGGTGGAAGAGATACCGAGAAAGATTTATTCGGTAATCCCGGCGGCTATCAAACTTATCTCAGCAAAAAGACAGTATGGACTCCTTGTGTAAAATGCGGCTATGAGCTGCATAAGGATAACTATCTTGGCGGAACGATTTATTATTGTGACCATTGTCAGCCCGAATAGATTGCCAGCCCGAATAGATCCTTCTAGTTATTTCTAACCTTATTAAGGGGAATTCTAATCTGTTCTTAATGCTTTTCAGGCCAGTGAATGCTATACTCTACTTCAGTTATAGTAATACTTTTGGTGCTGGCTTATTCTATTACCTATCAATATGGACATTTGACCCCACTGTTTACTATAATAAAGACTTGATAAACAGTGGGTTTTCTTTTTACAGGAATGGAGAAGATATCATAACATAAAAGCAACTCTATGATGATTACTGGAAAGCGAATGAGGATAGTATGACAAGGATATCGATCAAAGACATTCATTTATTTGAGATAAAAGACGAAAGAGAACCCGGGATTCTGTACGGCTGCGACCAGGACTGGTATGGAAAGCACTGGCAGCGTATGGCGGGATGCGGTCCATGCACAGTGACTAATATAATGTATTATGTATATAAAGCGCATAGGCATTCAAAGCTGGGGCAGACCAGATCGGATTACCTTAAATTAATGAATGAGATATGGAATTATGTCACGCCTGGCATGGGAGGGGTCTCCTCCACAAGCATGCTGATGAATGGGTTTGGCAGATACCTGCAGGAGCAAAAGCTTAAATATACTCTGGACAATATCGATATTGAAAGGAAAGTACAGCAAAGACCGGAGCTGTCAGAGCTTATTGCATTTTTAGAAAATGCACTTATGAATGATATACCAGCTGCATTTCTTAATTTGGAACATGGTACAATTCATGAGCTTGAATCCTGGCACTGGGTAACTGTCTTGGCTTTAGAATATGATTTGGAAGAGAAGGCTGCTTTAATCACCATCATGGACAATGGAGATATAAAGCGCATCGACCTTGCAAGATGGCTGAGCAGTACGAAGCTTGGGGGCGGGTTTGTGAGCTTAACCTTAGGTTAATGACATACAAGTGCCAGAAGGGTAATATTATCATACTAGCAGAGTAGGATTAGGAAGCGGATCAAGTTCTGTCATTTTGATATAAGGGCGTACTTAAGTACCATTGATTACTTATAAGTAAATGCTTATAATAACATTTTTCATTTTAATTCTTGAAAAGAAATGCCTTAGGGTGAGGAGGAATTGGTATGTTATTTGCATCAGATTTTCGAAGGATTGCAAGGGAAGCACTAAGAGATAAATGGGCCTTAGCAGTGGGAACCGGCTTCGTTGCAATGTTATTGGGAGCAGAAGTCGGCGGAAGCAGCGGCGGCAGCAGTTCCAGAGAGAGTACGAGGGATTATCTGCAGGATCTTTTCGCAAATCCCAACGGAAGGCTTGTGCTCAGCCTGTTCATCGGAATAGGAGTGGTAATCCTAATATGGGCCATTATCGCCTTTATCATCGGTGGTGCTGTTGAGCTTGGATATTGCCGCTTTAATAAGAATCTGATTAGGGGTACAGAGGCTAGATTTAATGATATTTTCTCACGCTTTGATATGTTTGGTAAAGCCTTTGGCCTTCGAATTGTAACATCCATCTTTGTTTTTTTATGGTCCCTGCTGTTCATAATTCCCGGGATTATTGCAGCTTATCGTTATTCGATGGCCTTTTACATTATGGATGATCATCCGGAGATCGGTATCATGGAAGCAATTGAAAGATCAAAGCATATGATGGTAGGCCATAAGGGGCGCTTATTCTGTCTGCAGATTAGCTTCATCGGCTGGGCTCTCTTATGTGTACTGACCCTTGGTATCGGCTTTTTATGGTATGTACCTTACTATAACGCAGCAATCGCAGCATTTTATCTTGAGGTATCCGGGCAGGAAAATTATCTGAATTAATAAGCCTCATTCAGTCATATTTTATTATTTGATAGACGGTAAAAGGCAAAAAAACGCAATTCAACTGATAGTCGATTGCGTTTTTTCGTATCTTGCTATATGCTGACAGTGAGGTGATACATATGGATAATGCTAAAACCGGTCAGCTAATAGCGACTATTCGCAAAGGAAAACATCTAACGCAGCAGGATATCGCAGATCAATTGAATATCACAAGTAAGGCTGTCTCTAAATGGGAGCGGGGATTAAGCTTTCCGGATGTTGATATTCTTGAAAAATTGGCGGATATTCTTGATATTACAGTGATGGATTTATTAAATGGAGAAATTCATGCTGCCGAAAGCATTGATGTATCCATTGCTGAGGGCTCCGTAAAAGCTGCAGTACACTTATCCAAGGGGAAGATCTCCAGGAAAGCGAAGTATGTGCTCTTTGTCAGTGCTGCTTTATTCACAATAGCGATTGCCCTGTTCCTGCTGGAGCTTAGATATTTTCCGACGATCGAGATTAATAAGGCCAGTCCGGATACGGTGGGAATTGAAGTTGTCAATCATGAGATAATCGGTCTTCTTTCTGATATGTACAACAATAGTGAATATGTAGCTATGCAAAAGCAAATAGAAAATAGTGTCTATTCGTCAAAAAAAGTGGATGAGGAAATGTTTCAGCAATTAATCGAATTATTCGATGAATATGAATGGAGGGCAAATCGAACCCTGTCTGACTTTTCAGCCAGTGATTTTAGCTTGCTCATTGAAATTTATACAGCGGATGCGGCACAGGTTCTCACCTTATATGGCGGATATGATCTTGTACTGTATAAAGACACTATTACTGACCAAACCTCATATTATACTTATGTAATTACGGAGGAGGGCAGACCCGCGGACCTGGCAGTAAAGCTAAAAAAATATGTAGATAAATAAACAAAGTTCTTTTTTCTAAAATTTCCTGTTGCAATTATTAGAATTGCGTATTATAATAATCAACAAGTTACAACTTTAAACTAATAAAGTGTTGACAGAATATAGGATCCAGAAATTTCATTCCACATGGAAACGAAAGGGTTTCAACAATTATCAAAGATTGCCGGTTACAGCAAGCTTTGATAAGGGCTGAAGCCCTTTTTGTATTATAAACAATAAGGAGGGAATTTAATGAAAAGAAAGTTATTAGCTTTCGTACTTACTTCAGTTCTGGTGGGGACTATGTTAGCAGGATGTTCGGGTAATCCGCCGCAGAGCAGTTCGTCTAGTCCCACAGCTGCACCTACCACAGCTTCTTCGGAATCTTCGTCCGGATCGGATACCAGCGCTGCAGATGGTGAGGACAATATTATTCGTATTGGTGTTGTAGGCAGTTTAACAGGTGGTAGTGCTATCTACGGTCAGGGAGCACAGAACTCAGTTACCATGGCAGCAGAGGAGATCAATGCAAGTGACAGCCCTATTAAGGTTGAGATCGTGAATGGCGGCAAGGTTGTAGATGATGCCGGTGATGCCAAGCAAGCTGTGAATGCATACAACAGTCTGGAGCCTGAGAAGCCCGAAGCAATCGTCGGTGCATTCTTCTCATCCATTACCATTCCCATGGCTGAGCTTGCGAATGAACAGGGCATGTTATTATTAGCAACCGGCGCTACCAATGTCAAGGTAACACAGATTGGACCTACGATTTTTAGAGATAACTTCATTGATCCCTTCCAGGGCGAGATGGCTGCAAACTTTGCAAAGGAGATTGGTGCAACTAAGGCTGCAATTGTTTATGCAAAGGATGATGATTATTCAAATGGTCTGAAGGATGCCTTCATTGAGAGTGCAACAAAGATTGGTATTGAAATCGTTTATACCGGCGAATGTACTACTAAGGATACGGACTTTACCGCACAGGCCTCCAAGGTCGTAGATTCAGGGGCAGACTTCCTGTTCTATCCGGCATTCCTTGACACTGTACCGCTTATTGTTCAGCAGGTAAGAGACGCCGGCTTTGATGGCCCCATCATGGGTGGTGACGGATGGGACGGTGCTGATACCAGCGGTCTTGAGTCTTATTTTGAAAATTGCTATTTCACCAACCACTATTCCAGTGAAGATACCTCTCCTGCTGTTCAGGCCTTCGTTACCAAGTACACCGAGAGATACGGTGCAGATACCCTGAATGCTTGTGCGGCTCTTTATTACGACGCTATTTATATGTTAGTTGAAGCGGCTAAGAGAGGCGGCGGTACCGATACCGCTTCCCTGGTAAAAGGTATGACTGGTATGTCCTTCTCCGGTGTAGGAACCTTTACCCTTGATGAGAACCGTAATGCGATTAAAGCTGTGGTTATCAATACTTATGTTGACGGTAAGGTTAAGTGGTTAAAGACGCTGGAGCCCTAATTATAAGATGATGTCTGAGCGATCAGGATTCTTATCTGTATTCAAATTGAAATTGATCTATGCAACAGAGCAGGTGAAATATACGACACAGGACTGGTTCCTGTGTCGTATGTTATGAAACCTTGACTGGAAAATAAAAGCAATAATATAATGATTTTGTAATAGGGAAAATTGACTCCAAGGAAAGACAAAACGCACCCGTAGCTTGTGCTGGCGGGTGAATCATAGTAGAAAGTTGGGTGTTGGCATGTCATTATTTATTCAAAGTCTGGTGAATGGACTTAACCAGGGTGCAATCTATGCGTTGATCGCCCTAGGCTATACCATGGTATATGGTATCATCCGCATGATTAACTTTGCGCATGGTGACTTCATAATGGTTGGTAGTTATACCTTATTTTACACAATACCGTTAATGATCAGAGCAGGTATGCCGGCATGGATGGCAGTATTGTTCGCGGTGGCTGTGTGTACGGTGGTAGGTATCCTGGTAGAAGTCATTGCCTATCGGCCGGTTCGAAAAGCTGGTTCTCTGACGGCTCTGATCACAGCCTTGGCCATGAGTCTTTTCTTAGAGAATATGGCGATGGTACTCTTTGGACCTAATCCACGGTCGGTTCCGGCAATCTTTAAGCTTCCATCCCTTGAATTCATCGGCGTAAAATTACAGCTAAAATACATTATAACATTTGCTATTGGTTTGCTGATGATGATCTCTCTGACCTTATTTGTCCGCTTCACCAAGCTGGGAAAGGCCATGAGAGCCGTGCCCCAGGATAAGCAGGCGGCTACCCTGATGGGAATTAAGGTGAATAACATTATAACGGTCACCTTTGGTATTGGTTCAGCACTTGCAGCTGTGGCGGCACTCCTGTATTGCAGTACCTATCCCAGAGTTACTCTGGATATGGGCTCCATGATGGGACTCAAAGCCTTCATTGCTGCCGTACTTGGCGGAATCGGAAGTCTTCCGGGCGCTATGGCAGGTGGTTTACTGGTAGGCCTGATTGAGATCTTTGTAAAGGTATATGTGGCTCCGGGCTGGTATGAAGCAATCACCTACAGCCTTCTTATTATTGTATTAATCGTAAGACCATCCGGTATTCTGGGTAAGAATATCGGCGAGAAAGTGTAGGTGACAGTATGGGCGAACTTAAAATGAAAAAATGGTCCTACTTAATCAATCTGGTGGGAATATGCATCCTCTTCTTTTTACTCATGCTTCTTTTCAATTCCGGAGTATTGGGCAATTGGAACAATTATATCAAAGGTATCTTTACCACAGCAACCTATACCATTATTATGGTAACCTCCCTAAATCTGCTGACAGGTTTTATGGGCGAATTCTCCATCGGTCATGCAGGCTTCATGTCAGTGGGAGCCTATAGCTCTGCCATTGTTACCAATGCACTGGCAGGAAAGGGAATACCTAATCTGCTGCTTTTTATCATTGCCTTAATCACCGGCGGCATCGTAGCGGCAATTACCGGTGCCTTGGTTGGCATTCCGGCTCTTCGCTTAAGAGGAGACTACCTGGCTATCGTTACCATAGCCTTTGCTGAGATTATCCGTGTGGCATTTACTAACTTTGCTATTACCGGCGGCGGACGAACCATGAGCGGTATTACCAAGCTTTCTGACTTCTATTGGTGTTTCTGGGTGATGGTAATCTGTGTGACGATCATGTATATGTATATCAGATCCAGATACGGCAGAACTGTCATTGCCATTCGTGAGGATTACATAGCAGCGGCAGCAAGCGGTATTAATGTAACCTTTTACAAAGTACTTACCTTTACCATAGCCGCATTCTTCGCAGGTGTGGGCGGAGCAATGTATGCTCATTATATGACAGCCATGATCCCCACCACCTTTAACTTTATGTATTCGGCAGAATTCTTAACCATGGTAATCATCGGCGGAACAGGATCCTTAACAGGCTC
>JAJUHH010000139.1 GCA_029267975.1 Clostridiales bacterium | reverse complement strand
GTTGCAGCCAAGGCATAACGGCCTTTTGCAGATAATCTCATATGGTACCTCCGTTCAATATTTAAACTTTATTATGTAACAATCATAAAGGATTGCATAAGGGATGTCAATAGCATATCAACCATACATGAATTATAGGTAAGAATAGAAGTTTTATACAACAAGTGAAAAAGAAATGAGACACAATCACGTAATATGATATAATTATTGCTGTTGAAGACAGATCATCGCTGTGGTAAGAAGAAACTTTATTAAAATTGGTATTTTCAGCTTGTATGTTTAAAAATAATTATTAGAATACTATTGACAAAAGAAGCAATGGGCTATATGATATAATCATACAAAACATATATGAATTATATTATTAAAATAAATAAAATGAATTGGAGGATAACTTATGTCAAAGATTTATAAGAGTTTAACAGAACTGGTTGGCAAGACACCATTACTCGAGCTATCCAATTATGAGAAGAAGCTTGGTTTGGAAGCGACAATTATAGCAAAGCTTGAATATTACAATCCGGCAGGAAGCGTAAAGGATAGAATCGCCAAAGCAATGATCGAAGATGCAGAGCAGAAGGGGTTACTAAATAAGGATTCCGTTATTATAGAGCCTACAAGCGGTAACACCGGTATTGGTCTGGCTTCTATCGCTGCTGCTAGGGGCTATCGTTTAATTTTAACCATGCCAGAGACTATGAGTGTAGAGAGAAGAAATTTATTAAAGGCATATGGTGCTGAGCTTGTGCTTACCGAAGGTGCAAAGGGTATGAAGGGTGCCATTGCGAAAGCTGAGGAGCATGCAGCGGAGCTTCCCAATTCCTTTATCCCCGGACAGTTCGTTAATCCTGCCAACCCTGCGGTTCACAGAGCAACCACAGGTCCAGAGATTTGGGAGGATACCGATGGTAAGGTAGATATTTTTGTCGCAGGTATCGGTACCGGCGGTACCATCACCGGTGCAGGAGAATTTTTAAAGGATAAGAATCCCAACCTGAAGATTGTTGCTGTTGAGCCTTTCGACTCACCGATTTTATCAGAAGGAAGAGCCGGAGCTCATAAGATCCAGGGTATCGGAGCAGGCTTTGTTCCTCAGGTCTTAAATACAAAGATCTATGATGAAATCATTACCGTAAAGAATGAGGACGCTTTTGTTACCGGCAGAGAGTTATCCAAGTCTGAGGGCTTATTGGTTGGTATTTCCTCCGGTGCAGCTGCTTGGGCAGCAACAGAGCTGGCGAAGAGGCCCGAGAATAAGGGTAAGAATATTGTGGTGATTTTACCGGATACCGGAGAGCGTTATCTGTCAACCGCATTATTTGCTGAGTAATTTTATCAATTAAGCATTAATTTGCTTTTCCATAATTACGTTAACTCCTAGATTTATGAAAGAGATAACCGGTGGGCTGATCAGTATCAGTCTCACCGGTTCTTTCTTTGGCTGCATAGGCTAAGCGTAAAATACATTGACATCTGCAGGGAATAAATTTATTATATAGAAGCGGACGATTCGCATTTGATATTATGTAAACTGAGTTAATGACATGATATAGTTTAATCTAGCATTGCGTGAAGAAATGGCAGCATGATTCACGAGCTATAGAAAGGCATGTTTTATGAGATATTTTGATTATGCGGCAAATACACCGGTGGATAAGGAAGTAATGGAATATTATATAGAGCAGAGCAACCGCTATATCGCCAATCCAAACTCCTCCCATCTGCTGGGAAGGGAAGCCAATGCCAGACTGAGCGAGATTACAGAGCATATTGCGGCTATGCTGGGGGTTAAGCCCACCGAACTGATCTATACCTCCGGTGCCAGCGAAGCCAACAACCTGGCAATCAAAGGCTTGGTACAGGCTTATAAACATAACGGAAAGCATATTATCTCAACCTGTCTGGAGCACTCCTCCGTCAGTGGTGCACTGACTTATCTGCAGACACTGGGATATGAGATAGACCTGGTAGATATTACAAGAGAAGGCCTGGTAGATCTGGACCATCTAAAGGAACTCTTAAGACAGGATACGGTACTTGTTTCCATCTGTACCGTGGACAGTGAATTGGGGGTAGAGCAGCCAATCAAGCAAATTGGTGAGCTTCTTAAGGACTATCCAAATTGCTATTTTCATACAGATGCCACCCAGGCCATAGGTAAGATACCTGTTTTCTTTGAGCATGTGGATCTTTTAACCTTTACGCCACACAAATTCTTTGGTATGAATGGCTGCGGAATTCTCTTTCGGCGGGAGGCTGTCGTTTTGGAGCCTTTGATCCACGGCGGTACGAGCACGACCATATACCGAAGCGGAACGCCCGCTCTGGCGCTTGCTGCCTCCACAGAGAAAGCCCTGGAGCTTGCACTTGCTGCCCTTGAGGAACGTTATCAATATGTAACTCAATTAAACCAAGAGCTGAAAACAGAGTTAGCAAAGTTTAAAAAGATACGCTTTAACAGTACCAACCATTCCATCCCCCATATTCTTAATGTCAGTGTCCAGGGAATTAAGGCAGTGGCGTTCCAAAAGGCACTGGAGGAGGAAGGAATCTGTGTTTCTATAAAGTCGGCTTGTTCCGTGCTTCTGTCGCCCTCCCGTCCGGTATATGCTGTGACCAGGGATAAGAAAAATGCTATGTGCTCCTGGAGAATTAGTATCAGTCATCTGACGACTGCTGAGGATATCAGGGAGTTTCTACAGGCCTTTTCCAGATGCTATGACAAGCTGAGCGAGAGTGATAAATAGTCTGATGATTAGGAACATGAACTATCAATATTTCATTTAGGCAATTATTTTAATGAGATTCAGATTAAAAGATATATCTACTTAAAAATATATTTTAATTATATTTAATGACAGGACATTTTAATCATAAAAGAGTGAGGATATATTAGAAAATAAGAACTAGAAAGAGAAGAGATTATGGAACGTTATGAGGAAATAGAGAGAAGCTTGATCACTAAGTTTCGCAAGCCCTTATGGAAGCGCTTTATTAATGGAGTCAATGACTATCAATTAATTCAGGAAGGCGATAAAATTGCAGTCTGCATCTCGGGAGGAAAGGACTCCATGCTTTTAGCCAAGCTGATGCAGGAAGTACAACGCCATGGCAAGATCCCCTTTGAACTGGAATTCCTAGTGATGGACCCTGGCTATAATGAGATTAATCGCCAGACGATCATTAATAATGCAAAATTACTGAACATCCCCATCAAGATCTTTGAGACAAAGATCTTTGATATTGTGGCAGAGGTGGATCAGTCACCCTGCTATCTATGCGCCAGAATGCGCAGGGGCTATCTCTACAAAAATGCCCAGGCGCTGGGCTGCAATAAGATCGCCCTGGGACATCATTTTGATGATGTCATTGAGACGATATTAATGGGAATGCTTTATGGCGGTCAGATTCAAACCATGATGCCCAAGCTACACAGCACCAATCATCCGGGTATGCAGTTGATCCGGCCTATGTATCTGGTGAAGGAAGCAGATATCCTTGCCTGGAAGCAATACCATGGCCTGCAGTTTATCCAGTGTGCCTGCCGCTTTACAGAGAACTGTACCCTGTGTGATAACGGCGGTGGCGGCTCTAAACGTCAGGAGATGAAAGCCCTAATTAAGAAATTCCGTCAGACCAATCCCAGTATTGACGCTAACATCTTCCGCTCTGTGCATGATGTGAATCTGACCACAATTATCGGCTATCATGATAAGGAAAGATCTTATAACTTCCTGGATGATTATGATTCCAAGGCGACGGTTTATAAAGAAGAAGAGTAGATGTTACTTCTGCAAAGACTGCCTTGGATACAGCAGAATATAAGAAACAAGGCAAAGCATGATTAGAATAAGGGTGTTGCAGGAGGCGCACAAACTTGTGGTGGGCGCCCTGCAGCACCTGTTTTATCTTATAGAAAATCAGTTATATGCGAAACGCTTTCTTATTTGGATAGAAAAACTTAATTAATTTTTAATTGGAAAAGCAGGAGCTTTATAGTATCATTAATGTAATGTGAAATATAATTATATACAAGCTTGCCTAAGAAAAATAGGCTTATAAAGAAATAATAAGCTTGGTCAATCAGATTACTATAAAGTGGGGGACTTATCAATGAATCGATTTCGCAATTTCATGTACGGAAGATATGGGTTTGATCAATTTACCAGAGCACTGATCATATGCTCTCTGGTTCTATCGGTCATGATGAATTTAACCCGTATCAGCTGGCTGATCTTGATCGCCTATGTGCCTTTTATCTATGCCTTATACCGAACCTTTTCCAAGGATATCCAGCGCAGAACACATGAGAATATGGCATATATGAGATTCAGCGGCAACCTGCGCAACCGCTTCGTTCATCTAAAGTTATACCTGGTTGGAACGAAGAGCCATAAATATTATAAATGCTCCAAATGTAAGCAGTTGATCCGGGTTCCCAGAAATAAAGGAAGGATAGCCATTACCTGTCCCAAATGCAGGAATGAGTTCATACGCAGAACATAGAATGATTTACATAATGAGGTGCAGAGCATGAGAAATATCGGTAATGTAATCGAGGCGATGATTGAGTATTACGGTACGGATGCCAGAAGAATACAGCATTTCCTCAAGGTATACGCCTTTGCCAAGGAAATCGGAGAGCAAGAAGGATTAGATGAGGGGACCCAGGAGCTTCTGGAAGCAGCCGCGGTCGTACATGATATTGGTATTAAAGTCAGCGAAGAGAAGTATCATAGCAGTGCAGGCAATTATCAGCAGCTGGAGGGACCGCCAGTGGCCAGGGAGCTGCTTGGTCGACTCGGTTATGAAGAAGCATTTATTGATCGGGTATGCTATCTGGTAGGTCATCATCATACCTACTCAAGCATTGACGGTCTGGATTATCAGATTCTGGTGGAGGCGGATTTCCTGGTGAATATCTATGAGGATGGCATGGATCAGAAACAGATCGAAAGCATCCGTAATAAGATATTCCGAACGAAAAGCGGAAGCAGATTTCTGGAGCTTATGTACGCTTAATTTTGAATTGAATCATCTTTCGTCATAGGAGCAAAACCAGGATATATAAGAATATCCGGTATTAGTAAAATAAAGTCCGCAGGGAAGGAAACGCATCATCCCTTGCGGACTTATATTTTACTATTGCTGACTTCTTAAAATATACTATTTTTTGGTTGTCCACTTGCTGCAATCCCAAACCTGGGTAGCCACATCCGCATAGAACTTAGGTTCATGACAGATGAGAAGGATACTGCCCTTATATGCTTTTAAGGCACGCTTTAGCTCATCCTTCGCATCCACATCCAGGTGGTTCGTGGGCTCATCCAGAAGAAGGATATTGGTTTCCCTGTTAATTAGCTTGCATAAACGGACCTTAGCCTGTTCACCACCGCTTAATACCCGGACCTGACTCTCGATATGCTTGGTGGTTAAGCCGCATTTTGCCAGTGCGGACCGCACTTCATACTGGGTATAGCTGGGGAACTCCTTCCACAGCTCCTCCATACAGGTGCTTGTATTGCCCGGTGCCATTTCCTGCTCAAAGTAACCGATGCTTAAATAATCCCCCAGGGTAACCTTACCGCCAAGGGAAGGAATTAAGCCGAGGATGCTTTTCAGCAAGGTGGTTTTACCGATACCGTTAGCACCCACCAGCACGATCTTATCTCCTCGCTCCATGGTGAGGGTCAAAGGAGTGGAGAGGGGGTGGTCATATCCAATCACAAGGTCCTCTGTTTGGAAGATATATCTGCTGGCTGCCCGGGATTCTTTAAAATGAAACTCCGGCTTGGGCTTCTCCTTGGCCAGCTCGATGATATCCATTTTGTCCAGCTTCTTTTGACGGGACATGGCCATATTTCTGGTGGAAACACGGGCTTTATTACGGGCCACGAAGTCCTCCAGCTCTTCGATCTCTTTCTGCTGTCTGTTATAAGCAGCCTCCAGCTGTCGTTTCTTCATTTCATATACTTCCAGGAACTTATCATAATTGCCTACATAACGGTTTAATTCCTGATTCTCCATATGATAGATGATATTGACCACACTGTTTAAGAAGGGTATGTCATGGGAAATCAGAATAAAGGCATTCTCATATTCATTCAGGTAGCGCTTTAACCATTCGATATGCTGCACGTCCAAATAGTTGGTAGGCTCATCAAGGAGCAGGATATCGGGCTTTTCTAAGAGCAGCTTTCCAAGGAGCAGCTTTGTTCTTTGACCGCCGCTTAAGTCTGTGACATCACAGTCTAGGCCAATATCATCCAGTCCCAGGGCATGTCCGATTTCTTCCACTTTACTGTCGATATTATAAAAATCATGCATCATCAGCAAATCCTGTATGGTGCCCATTTCTTCGATCATTTCATTGAGGGCATCACCCTCTGCCTGTCCCATGGCATCGCAGATCTGGTTCATTTTCTCTTCCAGCTCAAACAGATAAGCAAAAGCGGATTGAAGCACACTGCGCAGGGTCATCCCCTTTTCCAATACCGCATGCTGGTCCAGATAACCCACACGAACATGTTTAGACCATTCAACCTTACCCTCATCAGGCATAAGCTTTCCGGTGACAATATTCATAAAGGTAGATTTTCCTTCTCCATTGGCGCCGATTAAGCCAATGTGCTCACCCTTCAACAAGCGGAAGGATACATCATGAAAGATGGCACGATCGCCAAATCCATGGCTTAAGTTAGTAACATTTAATATGCTCATATGGTTCTCCGTTCTAGATAGATGTTTTATAGGAAGCTTCTGGCCTGATGCAGAAGCTTATGGTCTGATGCAGAAGCTTATGGTCTGATGCATAAGCTACTGGCCACATGCATAAGCTATGAGTCATTTCGACATTGCAATTTCTAATTTTACATGATAATTGCTCATATTTCAATTCCAAACTTGAAATCCTATTATTTAGGAATACATGGCAAAGAGCTGTATTCCTACTGGATTAATTCATTACTTGGTGTTATAATCACATTTGGTATATTTATCATTTGAAATGATAAGGCAGGAGGCACATATGGACAAGCAGGCATCGCCCAAAGAGGTAGAACACGGAAGGGCACCGCTGAATAAAACAGAGGGAAAGTTAAGCGGATTCATGAGGCTGGTAGTAAATAAGGAGACGATTGCTTATATCATCGCCGGGGTACTAACCACTCTCGTTAATTTTGTGAGCTATGAGGGACTGTACCGGCTGGGGCTGTCAAACCTGACAGCAAATGCCTGTGCATGGGTCATAGCAGTGACCTTTGCCTATTTTGTTAATAAGAAAAATGTATTTTTATCGAAAAGCGCCAGCGCAAAAGATGAAGCAGCCATGATAACTAAGTTCTTCGGAGCCAGAGTTTTCACCTTAGGAGTGGAGCAATT
>JAJUHH010000138.1 GCA_029267975.1 Clostridiales bacterium | reverse complement strand
GCGGTAGCCTGCCAACAAACTATATCTAGCAATTTTCAAGGTTCTGATTGAGCCAAATTTCCAGGCTACGGGTTTTCATACGTTACTTTACACTACCTGCTGTTATTGTTTCACTGAGCCTTCAGAAAGCCCGCCAATTACTGTTTTCCTTTGAAATAAAATAAATAAAAGAATAACGGGGATCTGTATTAAAATCGAAGCCGCAAAAACCCACTCCCACCTGGTAGCATGTTCTCCGTTTAATCTTTGCAGCAGCATGGGAAGTGTAATCATGGCTTCATTTGCACCCAGGAGTACTTTGGCAGTGAAGTACTCCTCCCATATTCCCTGCAAGGCAAACACTGTCATAGTTCCGATTGCTGGCTTTGACAGCGGAAGCATAATTCTATAGAAGATGGTCCTATGGGTACCACCGTCCATAATAACTGATTCAGATAAGGCATCCGGCAAGCTGCAGAAGAAATTGCGCAGGAAAAAGGTATGCCCGCAGATACCTGTAGCCACATAGATTAGAATCAGTCCCGGTCTCGTTCCAACAAGCCCCTCCGTAAGTCCCGGAAATGGCAGCTTAATGGCCCGCAAGGTGATAAACTGCGGAATAATATTTAAAAATCCCGGTACCATCAACGTAAGAAGATATATTTTAAACAATACTTCTCTCCCTGGAAACTTAATACGTGCAAAGCCATATGCCGATAAGGTGGCAACCATTAATTCGAAAGCCACAGTAAGCAGGGTATTGATAATACTGTTTCGAAATGCTGTCGTAAAAAGATCCAGCCCTAATATGTACTCGTATGCATCGAGATAAAATTCCTTGGGAAATATTCTCGGAGGAAAAGGAAGTGAAAAGCTAAACCTTTCAAAAGAGTTTGATATCATAAACAAATAAGGTACAGAAAAAATCACCAATGCAAATAATAAGAAAAGCCATAAAAGAAGCTGACCGATTCGTTCCGAAGCTTTTTTGCCTTTCCATTTACTCATACAGTTTCCTCCTTATCCACAGTATCCAGTTTTAGTCCCTTGTTTAGGATCACTGTTAAAATAACAATCGCAATTGCTGTCATAAGTCCGATGGAGGATGCTTCTCCGAACTTAAACTGATTAAATGCTTTATCATATAGGAGGTACTGGAGTACTGAGGTGGTACCGTTGGGCTTTCCTGAGGTTAAAAGCATTACCTGTATGAAAACATTGAAGGCTCCAATCACCATATTCACAAGAACAAAATAAGTGGTGGGCCTCACCATGGGAACCACAATCCCCTTAAATCTTTGCCAGGAGGAAGCCCCATCTAAGGAAGCGGCCTCATACAGGTCCTTCGAGATCCCCTGGAGGGCTGCCGTATAGATTAACATAGCCCAGCCTGTATTCTTCCAGATTCCCATAATCCAAATGGCTGCATTACCGGTCCACTCTCTGAGGAGCCATGGTATATAATCCTTGGATAAATGTAATACATCAACGATGAAATAATTGATTAGGCCGCGGTTACTGCTGTTAAACAGATATTGAAATACCAGGCCGACAATTACCCAGGAGGTGATAACCGGAAGATAAAAGCCCACCTTGAAGATGGTCTTTCCCTTATGTAGGTTGTTAATAAGATATGCAAAGAACAAACCCAGGAAGATAATGCAGGGGGTTGTAACAAGCGCATATAATAAATTATTGCGAAAAGCGTACCAGAAGCTGCTATTCTTAGCGGTAAGAACATGAATAAAGTTATCCAGTCCGATCCAGGAAATCTCTCTTTTCACAATCTGATAGTCAGAGAAAGCAATTCTTAAAGTAAACAACATTGGGTATAATACGAATATACAAACCAGTACTAAGCCCGGAGTGATAAAGGGAAGTGCCGCTACAATTCCCTTCCTGTACTTATTCCATTTCTTTTTCTTCCTGGCTTGCGACATAGCCTCACCCTTCCATAAAGGATGCCACAACCTTTTCGTCTGAGCAGGTTGTGGCAACCCATATCCTCTATTGCACTAATAATGCATCAATTTGAGCTGCAGCACTCTGAAGTTCGCTTGCTACATCAGCTTTATTTATAAATATGTTTGTCATTGCATTGCTCCATATGGAACCTATTTCATCATTGCTTGGAGAAGGAATCCTGGCCTTTGCGGTCTCCAGCTGCTTCATATAAATCGACCACACCGGATTGCCCGTTACCTTCTCATTATTTACCAAGTCCTTTAATACCGGAATCTGCCCAACCTCAAGCATTGCCAGCTGTACCTCCTCAGAGGACATAAATTTCAGAAATTCATAAGCAGCATCCTGGTGCTTGCCGGTATGGAACATGACGATGTTCTCACCGCCTACAACAGAAGCACTTCTTCCCTGATAGGTAGGAATTAAGGCAGCTTCAATCCCCTGTGCCAGATTGTCCTCGTAGGAACCAAAGTACCAGGGACCTTCAAAGAACATTGCATACTCTCCAGTTTTGATGCCATCCCAAGCATCCGCTGTTCCGTCGACCTCTTTGATTGTCAGGATCTTTTTCTGGTTCAGTTCAAGGATCTTATTAATCGCATCAATGCTTGCCTGACTATCTAAATAACCACTTGCCTTCGTAAACTCCGCATCCGTTAGGGTCCCCCCAAATAACCAGAAGTAAGGATAGAAGTCCCAATCGCCAACCCCTGATACACTGATTAAAGGTGCTGATACTTTTTCAGCAGCTGCTATGAACTCTTCCAGGGTCGCCGGGGCCTGATCAAGTCCAATGGTCGCCAGGGTATTCTTATTTACTACTGCTGCCTTACAATTGGTATCAAGGGGAAGACCATAATAATTGCCCTTATATAAATTGGTGGATAAGGGACCATCCAGAAAATTAGCCTTGATTGCTTCAAAATCTGCAAAGCTGTCTAATGCAACCAAACCTCCCTGCTTCGCATAGGAAGCTGTTTTAACAATATCAATTCTTGCTACGTCCGGTGTCTGTCCGGTACCAAAGGCAGTTACGATCATTTGATGAAACTGGCCGCCATCCTGCCTTACTGCATCAATCTTAATGTTAGGATGTGCCTGTTCCCACATAGGAAGCACAACATTGGTAAACTGAGCCTCTTCGCCATCCCCATATGTATGCCAGAAGGTTAATGTAATCTGCTCCTCATTCTTTGCTGTATCCCCTGTTGTCTCACTTGCTTTATCATTTGCTTCCTTTGTGCTCCCTTTCTTATTATCTCCCCCTGTATTTACATTGGTTGTGTTCTTATTGCTGCATCCTGACAGTGACGAAAGAATAAGTATTAGCACCAGAAGCATAGATAATAGTTTTGCTACCCTTTTTTGCATTTTTGCTACCTCCCTAAGTTCAACTTTAATTACAGATTTATTATAAATTCTTTTATTCCATAGGGTAATAAACACAAACTAGATTATTGGTAATTTAGCTACTTTTTATTGTAACTTAACTTCGTTGCTTATGAAACTATTTTTCTTTTAAGCATAAAAATCCCTTACCTCCATAGCTGAAGGTAAGGAATTTTTATTAAACAATTATTCCCCGACACAAAAAAGTGATGTAAGCTTGTTATGATGTATTATGATATGGTCAATTGGTAGGTATGGGTATTTTTGCTTCGACCTTTCCCAGGGGTGCACTGATAATAGTTCCGCTATAGTCACCATAGGCAATTACCTTAACCCGAATGAACTTGCCTTCATCTTCATCGAGCAGTTGGTAATATTCAGATGTTGCCCCCTCGATCTCTTCATAGCCTTGCTCTTCCGTATCCGATCTCATCCACTGATAGGTTACAGTAGTCTCTGCAGGGTCTAGTTGACCAGCCCTTACTATCTCTCCAACCCTTGCATCACCAACGATATCTCCTATAGAGATCAATTCTGTCTGCACTGGCTGTGTTCCTTCTACCTTACCTAAGGGTGCACTGATGATTGTGCCAGTATATTCCCCATAAGCAATTGCCCTTACCCGAATGAATTTGCCTTTATCTTCTTCGCTCAGAAGGTAACGATCTGAAGTTGCCCCCTCGATATCTTCATAGTCCTGCTCTTCTGTATCTGATCTCATCCACTGATAGGTTACAGTAGCCTCTGCAGGTTCCAGTTGGCCAGCCCATAATTCTTCTCCAACCCTTGCTATACCGAGGATATTACCTATGGAGCTTAATCCAGTCAATACCGGCTGCGTTCCGGGATTCGAAGGACTGGGTGTATCTACTTCGATATATGTAGGTGGAGTGGGGGCTGCCGGAGTTGGAGGCGCTGGTATCACAGGTGATGATCCAATTCCAGCACCGAAGGCGGCTGTTGGTGCATTTTGCATAACTCTGTCCACCTCATCAGAATCAATTCCCGCCTCATGGGCAATCCTCACTGCATCCTCTGCCATCTGTTGCATATCATCAAGCATTTTCTGCACTTGCTGCTTCAGATCATCGGTAGTTGTTTTATACCGCTTAAATTCCTCCCTCAATTCTTGTTCCCTTTCGCTGTCACCTTGAAATAAGCTCATAAATTGCTCACTTAACTCTGCCATACGGACACTTATTTGAGAAAATTGTAATGAAGCATAAAGATAGTCCGAGTTATGGCTGCTTTGATAGCCGCTTAAGTAGCTCTGGCTTTGCTGGTACAACTCCTGCATCCGCTCAACCATATCGATCGCCATGCTTGCCAGGATGCTGGGGTCTTCTGAACTGATAATATCGGTCATATCTATAGCCCCTGACGGTACAGGTGCTTGGGGAGCAGCTTGGGGAGCTGCTGGGCGAGTAGCTTGCCATTCCGAGAGCGGCGGCGGTACTGACATAGAGGTACCCATAGGCAGGAACTGCGACGACTGGTCAACACTGCCGGGATGTTGATATACCCCTATGGCCCCCTCTATAACAGAAGTCCTGGTTCCTCTGCTATCAGCATCAGCTGCAACTAAGAATAGGGTCCCTCTGGCTTCCATTACAGCGCTTGCTGTCTCAATTTTATATTCATCCTCGCTATTGATGAGGCTCTTCACATTGCTCCATATGCTCCCGGACTTTAGTCTGATGGATACCTTCATTCCGGAATCCTTGGTCTGGATCATTTTACTCAGCGTAATTATTGTACTTGGTCCCAGGGTAAGCTTCGTTCCTGTGGTAAAGGTTATCGTAGCCGAACTATTTTTATCCGTTTGCACTGAATCCCCCTGCGTAAGGGCCATACCACTTCTTCCGATAAATTCCCTGATTCCACCTCCTATTTGTACATAAACTTCTCCTTGAACATCAGTTAGGGTTCCTAAGCTTGTCCCAGCAGCCAATGCGACTTCTGTTGATGCCAGGGAGAAATTATATTTGGGAAACAAGGATATTAACATAATAAGAACCAGGCCTAAGGCTATCTTCCTTTTCATTGCTATCACCTCTTCTAATTTAGTGGATGACCAAGATCAGTGAATGTATTCACTAATTAGAGTATAATATATTTCTTGAAAAATGCAATAAATTTATCATTGCGC
Organism: Clostridiales bacterium; assembly: GCA_029267975.1. Taxonomy (GTDB): domain Bacteria; phylum Bacillota; class Clostridia; order Lachnospirales; family Lachnospiraceae; genus Mobilitalea. Next base: position 1,900 of record JAJUHH010000138.1, on the reverse strand, counting down.
TTGTATTTTAATTTTAAAGGAAGCATTTCAGCTACTGTTATCCTTATTTCCCTAAGAGGTATATGAGATTTATACCCAACGGTATTTGTCAATCGTTTCATCACTCCAGATATGAGCTTCTACATATCTTTCCGGACCAAATTTGCCGTCATTATTCCAGTCCTGCGGTAAGCCATACTTTTGTATGATCAGCAGGATTTCCTCATAGGTATATAGCTTTCTGCGGTATTCCTTCCAATCGTCATCCCTTGGCCAGGGACTGAAGGTAGGATGGGAATCACCGTAGGTAAATGATACTGTTCTTAGGTCAAATTCTTCAATAGGAATCTTAATATAAGCACAGTCTTCAAACCAGCTACTAAGCCATGGACTATGCTCAACTACCATGTAATGGGGTACATTTCTATGTATAATCCCACCTTTTTTAATAAATTCTTTTCTAATAATATCTTAATACATATGTCTGCGAAACATATATTCTGCATCCCGCTGAGCACACTGGGTATTTGGTTTTTCTTCCTTAATTCTATTGATGATAGCATTTGACTGCTCCATTGACAGTTCTGACAAATTCTTAAAGGGACCAGTCTTTTTGTCATAATAATGATATAGAAACATACTTAATCCCCGCGCCCATTTCATACATTTTGTGCCTCCTTATATAATTTCCACAATATCCTGTTTTCTTCCATATCTTCGAGCTGCCAGGAAAAACCGGTCACCAAATCAGCATCACTCTCTTTACGCCAAGCAGAAGGTGTTACCCCTGTATTTTCACGAAATAGCTTAATAAAATAGGAGATATTCCCATACCCTACTTTCTCGCATACCTCTGCAACCGACAATTGGCTCTTCTCCAGTAATTCCTTTGCATACTCTATTCGCAGATATATTAAGTAATTTTTATAGCTTTTACCTGTTGTCTCCTTTATAGCATTTCTAACGAATGCTGTGTTGATCTTTAAATCGGCTGCTACCTTTTCTAAGGATAAATCATAGTCTGAGAAGTGTTCATGTAGGTAGCAGCACACTTTGTATGTCATATCGTTTTCAATCATTTTTTGCTTTTCGTTTATTTTACCGCATATATCATGCACGATCATCTCAGCGGCTTCCAAAAAACTGTTTATATTTTTTGCTGACACTAGAAGACTAATATTTGATTGTTCCATTTCTATTTGATTTTTAAAAGCAGTCTTAGATATCTCACTAATAAAATTCAAAAATATATACTGCTGCATTAATAATGATAGATTACTGCTGCGCAATCTCTCTACATAGCTGTATAGTATGCTTTTTGCACTCTCTTCATTTCCCAATGCCAGCTCTCTTCCAATTAAACATATTTCTGTATCATCATAAATGAAGCCTTTGTTTTCTGTTTGTGAAACCTTATATTTCTGAATATTATCCAAACTCTCCAGATAAGATGCTGATACTTTAGAGAGTTCTCGATATAGCTTCCCACACCCTATCTTCATATTCCATCCAAAGCTTTCTGCTACTTCCTGTACTTCATTTCTTAATTCCTGATACTTCTCTCTTTCATTCATTGCACATATTACATAAACTGATCTTTGATAAGAATCACATAGTACTTACACATACTTTTTCTGCTGCGGATCATTAATCAGTTCCAACTGTTCCTCTAATGTATGAAGACAATCTAAATCTGTAGTCTCCTCTTCCAGTAGAATGCTCATTACAAAAAAGTAAGCACCTGGAAATAACACTCTTACCTGATTCATTCTCGAAATATTGTCTGAGGAATAATTACCATTCAAAATCATTTGCAAAATTTGCTTTTTCAGCATAATCTGCTTTTGTACCAGTTGTTCTTTGATGTCTCTATTACTTTTCAACACAGTATTAATTATATTGTCTAATTCTTCTAAAGTGT
>JAJUHH010000137.1 GCA_029267975.1 Clostridiales bacterium | reverse complement strand
TTCGGCAGATTGAGCCTTACTATGTTATCTTTCAGTGGTCGGCCTGGTATGTGTTTGGCTACTGCACCCATCGGCAGGATTGGCGGATGTTCAAGCTGGCCCGCCTTTGGGATCTGCGTATCAGCGATCAGACCTTTTCCTCCCGAACTATTCCTCGGGAACGGCAGGATTTTAATGCAATTTTTCATGATTCGAATAAACTTGTTGCCCTATTTGATCCCTCAGCAAAATATCAGCTGATAGAAACCTATGGACTGGATTGCTATTCGGAAACCGAGGAGGGAAAGCTCCGGCTGGAGGTCGGCTACACCAACCGTGACTATACCATTACCTGGCTTCTGGGCTTTGGAGATAAGGTAAAAGTAATCGAACCTGTTGATATGGCAGAGGACATCAAGCAAATCGCCCAAAATATTTCTAATCTCTACCAATGAACATGACATACAGTTGTCCTGTTCCCTATGTTATGATGAAGAAAAAAAGGGAGGTTCATAAAGATGAATCAGGAAATTATTAAGAAAGCCGTGGAGCTGATCCGGCAAAATACCGCACACTATGCCCCTGAGGGAAGGGAGCCCTACTGTGTTCTGTCACTGATTGATGTGGACGGGTATCCGACAGCCTCCACCATTACGGCCTCGAAATCCGACGGAATTCAATGGATCACCTTCTGTACCGGCCTCGGAAGCACGAGAACCCAGAGGATCAGCAAATGCAACCGTGCCAGTGTCTGCTTTAATACGGATGGGGAATTTAATATCACCCTGGTCGGAACCATAGAGGTTCTCACAGATGCGGCAACGAAGCAGGAGATGTGGTATGACGGCCTCAAGAACCATTTCAGCGGCCCCGAGGACCCGGGATATTGCGTTCTGCGTTTCCAAACCCAGCGTTACAAGCTCTTCGTGGATTGGAATGAGGTGACAGGAACTCTATGAGTAAGAACATTCTCCTTACCTCAGCTGGCTTCGAGGATGATGACGGGCGGCCAAAGTATAACATAATCAAGTGTTTTCGCAAAATGCTTGGAAAACCCTTTGAAGATGCCAGGGTCCTGTTTATTCCCACCGCCGCTAATTTTGAGGAAGCCAGGAAAATGCTTCTTGTATGCAGGTCTGAACTCCTTCATCTTGGCATCCTGCCGGAACATATTACCGACTATGAACTTGGAGCTCCCCTAAAAGAAGAGGATGCAATGGCCTATGATGTCCTGTATTTTGCAGGCGGCAGCACAGAATATTTGCTTCAGCGCATTAAGGAAAGCGGTTTTGAGCTTATGATCAGGAAAATGCTTGATGCCGGTAAGGTATATATCGGTGTAAGTGCAGGTAGTATCATTGCCACGCCGAACATTGCTGTCCCTGGGGATGAAAGTACCGAAGGCCTGGGACTGATAAAGGCTTATATTAAGGTACATTGTCCCGAGCATCGACAATTAGTCTCAGAGGAAGCTATCCCGACCATCTGCCTGACAGACCAACAGGCCTTAGCAGTGACGGAGGACGGATATATCTTACTGGAAGATTGATCTTCTTATTAAGAAAGAATGCAATCGATCAAGGATAAGAAAAGGATGAGCTGTTGCATTATTTAAACAAAAGAGGAGAGAATAACATGCGTCCATCATGCACTGTTATTCTTTCCTTATAATAGCTTACTTATTGCAGCAGCTCAATGAAGCCCATAAGCTATGATTAATTCACCCAGCACTCCATAGCCTGCTCAAGCTCCTGAGCCAGCTCCTCCCGCCTACTATATAAGCGGTTTAGTTCTTCATATCCCACTTCAGGAAGCAGCATGGCTTCATCCAACTCTTTTAACTCTTCCTCCAGCTCTCCAATCCGCTTGATCAGATTGTCTTTGAGCTTCTCCTTACTCTGGCTTTCTTTTTTCTGAATGGCTTTGGCATCCATCCGTACTGGCTTTTCTTCTTTCTGCTTTTCTTCTTTCTGCTTTTCTTCTTTCTGCTTTTCTTCTTTCTGCTTTTCTTCTTTCTGCTTTCCTGAATCTGCCTTTCTTATGTCGGATTTCTTGGGAGACGAACTCTGTCCGGATGTCTGCTGCCCCCCGCTCATTCCTGCTTTGATTGTCCTTAACTCTTTATAATACTCGTAATTACCGTCGTAGCTTTGCAGGGTATGCTCCTCCAGGGCGACGATCCTACTGCTGATCTTATTTATAAAATACCGGTCATGGGAGATAAAGAATATGGTTCCCTTAAAGCTCTCCAGCGCCGCTTCAATGGTTTCAATAGAAGCCGTATCCAGGTGGTTGGTGGGCTCATCAAGGATCAGAAAATTGATATCCTCCTGCAATAAGATCGCAAGCTTTAAGCGGACTCTTTCCCCTCCTGACAGATGCTTCACCTTCTTAAACACATTACTGCCAAAGAACATAAACTTTGCAAGGCATTCTCTTGCCTTACCTTCCAGGATAAATAAATCCTCCCGGAAAGCTTCCAGCACCGTCATTTCCTCATTGGTAAAGCTGATATTCTGAGGCAGATAAGCTACTCTGACATTGGCTCCCAGCTCCAGCACACCGCTGTCCGGCCTTTCCTCGCTCAGCAGCATGCGAAGCAGAGTGGTCTTTCCGCTGCCATTGGGTCCCAGGAAGGCAACCCTTTCCCCATAGTAAACCAGAAGATTTGCATTCTTGAAAAGACACTTCTCTCCATAGCTTTTACAAAGGTCAATGGCTTTTACAACAATATTGCCGGATCGCTCAGAGCTGATAAAATTCAGCTTCATGTTCTGCTTCTCTGTGGGCTTATCAATCCGTTCCATCTTATCCAGCCGCATCTGCATGCTGGCTGCTCTTTGAAAGAACTTATTGTTATCGGCACGCATGGCCCAATCCCGGAGCTCTTTGATGGATTTTTCCATGGCAGTGATCTTCTTCTGCTGCTCCTTATAATTCTCGGCCTGAATCCGAAGCTCCTCTTCCTTCTGCCTGATATATTCTGAATAATTCCCCAGATAAGTTTTACTTTCCTTATTTTCAATCTCAATAATTTTTGTTACCACATGATCCAGGAAATATCGGTCATGGGACACAATAATTACGGTACCCTTATAATTTGTCAGGTATTCCTCCAGCCACTCCACCGCATCCACATCCAGGTGATTGGTGGGCTCATCCAGCAGTAAGATATCAGGATGATCGATCAGCAGCTTTCCCAGCACCACCGTGGTTTTCTCCCCTCCGCTGAGCAGGCTAAAGTCCTTCTGCAGAAAGCTGTCAGCAAACTGTAAGCCCTTGCAGATCTTATTCAGCTTTTCCTCCTTGGCATAGCCATCCTTGGCTTCATAGAGCTGAAGCAAATTGCTGTATTTCTTCAAGGTTATTTCCAGCTGCGTACCTTCCTGCTCCTTCATCTGCTCTTCCAGTGCACGCAGCTCAAGCTCAATGCGGTTCAGTTCATCAAAGGCCATATTCAGCACATCAATGACTCTGGTCCCCTCCGGATAATTTGGGATTTGATCCAGATATGCGCAGGTCTCACCCTTAGGTACCACAACCCAACCCTCGTCATAGCCCAGAGGCACCGGTGCATGTGGGTATCCGGCACAGTGATTAAGCTTTAAAAGCCCTGCAATCAGTTTCAGTATGGTAGTCTTACCACTTCCATTTTCACCTACGATACCAGCCTTCTCCCCACCGTTTACCATGAAGGTGACATTCTTTAAGATCAGGGTGGTATCTAAAAATTTTTTTACTCCATCTAAATATAGATCTGACATAAATATTCTCCATTCTGCCGCAGCAATTAATATTAATGTTACAGCATTTCAGGCCGGAATACGGTTTGAGATTAACCTCCAAGAAATGTCTTATAAGAAGAAATGTCTTATAAGAAGAAATGTCTTATAAGGTAAGACCACAAATAAAGTACAGGTCCTTTATACCTTATTATTCTTAGGAAAATCGGAGATGCTTCTAAACCATAATAAAAGCTGTAAGAAGATATTCTTCTTACAGCTTAAGTTGCTTATAATAGGATATTCCTGTCCTTCTGCACCTTCCGCAAGGCGAGAAAGCAGCTTAAAACAAGCAGGAATTCGACCTTATTATATTAATCCTCAAAAAGTAAGTGACCTTCTAAATGCCATAACAACAAAGAGTACACATGTACTCCTTATGAACCATATGAATTTCTGATTCAATTAGCAATTAGCCGGTGTCATTCCTTACTTCTCCTTCCATCTATGAAGTTATTACTATGTCTTTATTTAATATCGATCAGTCTTCCTCCAGAATCGCCTTGATCCGGTGGATCAACATCTCGATTGCGACATCATTCATACCGCCTCTCGGTATTATTATATCCGCATATTTCTTATAGGGTTCCACAAAAAGCTCATGCATGGGCTTCACGGTATTGGTATATTGTGTGATTACCGACTCTATGGTTCTTCCCCGTTCGTTTACATCCCGGATGATGCGGCGGATCAGTCTCTCATCCGCATCCGTATCCACGAATACCTTAATGTCCATTAGATCCCGCAGCTGGGCATTCTCAAAGATCAGAAATCCCTCTACGATAATAACCTTAGACGGATTTACAGTAACGGTTTCCGGAAGTCTGTCGTTGAGTTTATAGGAGTAAACCGGCCGCTCTACGGGAAGATATTGCTTTAAGGTCTTAATATCTTCAATGAGCCGTTTGGTATCAAAGGCATTGGGATGGTCAAAATTGAGATTCTCCCGGTCTTCCTGGGGCAGCTCATGATAAGGCAGATAATAATAATCATGGCTTAATAATTCAACACTATCCTCAAATGCTTCCTTAATCCGATTTGCTACTGTGGTCTTTCCGGAAGCTGATCCTCCCGATACTCCGATTACTACAACGTTCTTCATTCTGTCTCTCCGGTAATCCTCTAAATGTTATTAAAATAATTTCACAACCTATATTATCATGGGTCATGAAAAAAATCCAGAGCTATCCGTGCGAAATTTGAGGTAATTTTCATACGGAGCTGCTATTCACATCCTATCAGCTGTCAGACATGAAAGAACCTGGCAAAGGATTCCGGAGCGGAGCAATTAAGCGAAAGCGGCTCCGCGTAGGAACTTTTGCCAGGTTCTTTAAACTAAGTCAAGTTATTTATTCTCTGTTGAGGAGAACTTAAACTTTTCAACTCCGGCGCTCAGACTCTGTGCCAACATATTCAGCTGCTCTGCCGTTCTTGCTATCTCCTCCATACCGGCAAGCTGCTCCTGGGAGGATGCGGCTACCTGCTGTGTTGATGCAGAGGTTTCTTCGGCTGAGGCTGAGATATTTTCCATAATAGATAGGATTTCATTCTTATTATGTACCATTTTCTGATTTAATTCAGAGATATCATGTACCTTCTCCGACAGTTTCTGTATCGTAGCTGAAATATCTGCAAAGATACCCTGAGTGGAAAGCACCGCTTCATCCATAGCTTCTACAATAGGCCTTGATTCTTCCATTGCATGCACAGCATTCTTAGATTTGCCCTGAATGATGACGATGAGATTGTTGATATCCTCTGCTGCCTGGGAAGACTGAGTGGCAAGCTTACGTATCTCATCTGCCACAACCGCAAAGCCTTTTCCCTGTTCTCCCGCACGTGCTGCTTCTATGGATGCATTGAGTGCCAGCAGGTTTGTCTGGGAAGAAATATTACGGATGGTATCCAAAATGACACCAATTTGCTCAGATCCCTCATCCACTTCCTGAACAACCTTGGAAACCACTTCTGAAGCTGCCCCATTTGCTTCCGTTTTTGCCTTAAGGTCCTTCATGATGGTCATACCCTTTTGATTCAATTCCACAGACTGTGTCATCTGATCGGAGATCTGATCGATATTTTCAGAGATTGACTGTATACTCTCAGCCAGCTCCGTGGTTATACTATGGCCTGTCTCTGTATTTTGCGCCTGCTCTTCTGTGGCATTGGCGATCTCAGTAACTGTTCTTGATACCTCCTCGGTGGAAGCCACCGCCTCCTCAGAGGATGCCGCCAGAGAATCAGCAGAGGCGAACACATCTGCGGAAGCCGCCTTGACATAATTCATCAGAACATCCAAGTCCTCCGTCATGGTATTCATGGATTGGGATAATAGTCCAATCTCGTCCCTGGATTTAATCGAACTTCTGACTGTAAGATCCCCTTCCCCGATCTTGGCCATATCCTTACTGATTACTTTTATGGATGTCACTATCGGTTTGGAGGCCAGGTAACCCAGTAGCTGAGCAATTATTACAATTACCACAGCAGCGATGGCGGAACTAAGCAATAAGCCACGATTTCGTTCCCAAATCTCATCATATTCGAATATACCAAGTACCTTCCAGCCTGCTCCATAGTCCAAGGTAGTATAATAAGCGCATTTATGCAGCCCTTCGTAAATATAGTCCTTATTACCGCTTTCAGAGGATACTATTGTATCCTTTATATGTTCAACAGGAAAATCCTTTCCTAATAAATCGCTGTCAGGGTGCGCAACAACGATACCTTTTTCATCCAGTAAGGAAATATAGCCGTTATTGCCAATCTTTGACCTGTTGATAAAAGAAGTTAGATGTTCAAGGGTAATATCTGCTCCCAAAACCCCGACAAGCTTATCTTCTTTATAAATCGGTATTGATACGGTAACCACCAGTTCCCCTGTTGCCGCATCGATATAAGGACTTGTCCAGGTTAATTTATTATTTTGAACAGCCTCCTGGTACCAGGTGCGGCTCGTAGGATCAAAGTCCTCCGGTAATTCCTGCTGTGGGTATAAAAGCATCTCCTTGTCACTTCTTCCCACGTAGACCGTAAGGATATTCCCATGCCCCTTCTGATACTGCTCAAGGGTACTGATCAATGTATCAACATTGGAGTCGGAATTCGCATTGAGGACCGCAGGATCCGTGGATAAGGCCATCATATTCTCATCCTGCATGCTTAAAAAGGTTGTAATATTATCTTGAATCTGAATCATGGTAGCTTCTGCTGCCGTTCTTATGAGCTCTTCCGTAGTATCGCTTGCATTCTTATAACCAATCCAGCCAATCAATATGGCAGGGAGTAGTATTAATAATGCCAAAAGTGACACCAGCTTCCTTTGAATAGAAAAGAACCTTTTCTTCATAGCTGTAAATTCCTCCTTAGTGGTTTCGACAATACAACCTATCATTCGTCATATTGCGTCAACGTCAATTTTTTAACGATCTATAGCAACTACTATAATATAGGAACTTTTACTTTGCAACAGTTTTATTTTTCAGTTGAAAAAGATACCTATTGAATTCACCAGAGTAACGTGTTATACTGTCACGTATAACGACAAATGTCTTTCTTGCAAAGACGTTTGCTATAAGAGACGAAAAAATGGAGGATAACAACTATGAAACGTAAAATTTTGGCATTGGCTATGTGCCTGTGTCTGGCGGCAGGG
>JAJUHH010000136.1 GCA_029267975.1 Clostridiales bacterium | reverse complement strand
GCAGTACTCATGCATCATGAAAAGGAGAATTGAACGGGTTATCCCTTCGGCTTAAAAAGCTCTCGTATCAGCAGATTTGCAAAGATTATCGCCATTGCGGATGCCTTTGATGCACTAACCTCAGAGCGTGTCTATAAAAAAAGGCAGACCCCCTTTGATACCTTCAGGGAATTTGAAAGGATAGGGATCGGTGAGGGCCTTTATGATCCTGCTATTCTTCTTAAGTTTATACATAATATTTCACAATATTATGTGGGGTCTAAGGTTCGGTTAAGCACGGGCAGATTTGGTGAAGTTGTATATGTACCGCCCCATAACATTTCAGAGCCGGTGGTAAGGGTAGAGGCTTCCTACATCGATCTGTCTGTCCAAAAGAACATAAAAATCATAGAGATGTTGTAGGAATAAAATAATATGTACAGATTATTACAAGGTATCGCTCCTTTTAATAGTGTCGGGGGGACACAAAAAGTCTTGAAGCTATGGTTTCAGGACTTTTTTTGTGCAATAAAATGACAGCCCTGGTCAAACTAAAATTAATTTATTATCATTTCCCATTCAATGCTTTAGAAACATATGATAGAATGAGCAAATTTATGTTAATATATGTATAAGTAAAAATTTATCTGGAATGTGAGGAAGGACTATCCTGTACTGCCATTTCCTCTAGTGTGCTGTGTTTTGATAGAAAGCTGGTGAAAGCATGAAGGAAAAAATACTGGTAATAGAAGATGAGCAAAGAATAGCTGATGCAATTGTATATGCATTAAAAAAAGAAGGATATGTGGCAGAGGCTGTTTATAGCGGTGAGAATGCTATGATAAAGCTGCAGGAGCTCCGTCCTGATGCCATCATTCTGGATGTTATGCTTCCGGGTATGGATGGATATGAAATCCTTAAGAGATTACAGGATAGGGATCATATTGGGATAATCATGCTGACAGCGAAGGAGGATATCGTCAATAAGGTTCTGGGCTTAGAGCTGGGAGCAGATGATTATATGACCAAGCCTTTTGATATGAGGGAGCTACTTGCCAGGCTGAGGTCCCTGTTGCGAAGAATGCAGAAGGCTGAGGCTAAAAAAGAAAGTGCTGAGATTACCCTTGGTGGAATTAAGCTTCAGATATCCCATAGAAATGCGTATGCCGGTAATGCTTTACTTGATTTAACCCCAAAGGAATATGACCTTTTAAAGCTTTTGCTATCCTCCCCGGATCGGGTATTTACAAGAGAACAGTTGTTGGATCTGGTATGGGGGATGGAGTATTATGGAGGAACCCGCACCGTGGACATCCATATTCAGAGGCTGAGAAAGAAATTAGGAGAAGACTATAGTGATACCATCCAAACAGTACATGGTATCGGCTATAAGGCCCTGGGAGGTTATAGTGAAAATCAGCATAAAGATTAAGTTCAGCATATTCCTGGCTGTTCTCCTGCTGGCGACAATATTTATTTTGGGATTCTTGATTTTAAGAAGTATCAGGCTCAATCAAGTTGACCAATACGAGACCTACTTAAGCAGGCAGGCAGCCACTGCAAATGCATATTTTAAGCAAACCATGTTATCTGAAGCAAACAAGGTACCCCAATTTTTCTTAAATACCCAAGGGGTCGATTTTGCCAGACAATTAGAACTGCTCACGGGGCAATCCGTCATCCTCTATGACCGAAAAGGAAATGTGGTCAGCAGTGAAAGTGCGCAACAGGCAATCAAGGGAATCAGTCAGACCCTTGCCTATGCATTATCGGGTAAAACTGCCTATCTGGCAGGGCAGGATGATCTCTATTATCTGACACCTTTAACCATTGAAAATGAGCAGGTCGGAGTAATACAGATTTATTATTCCTTAAGCGCTGAGAAGCAATTTTACAGAGAGATCAAACGTACCTTTGCCATAGCAGGAAGCTGTATCTTTGTGTTCAGCTTTCTTCTTGGGTATTTTTATTTTGGTTTCTTTGCAAATGGAATTATCAAACTTGAGCTGATGGTAGACCGGGTTCGGGAAGGTCATTATGATTTGCCAAGTCTCAGACGCAGGGATGAAATTGGGCGCTTAAGTAAGGGGATTCAGGCAATGAGCCATAAAATCAAGGCCACCTTGCAGGGAATGGAGGAGGAACAGGAGAAGCTTAAGCTGGCTGTGAATAAGCTGATGTTATTAGATGAGCAGCAAAAACAGTTCATTGGTAATGTAACTCATGAATTTAAAACACCTTTAACCTCCATCAAGGCCTATCTTGATCTCATGGAAATGTATCCGGGCGATAAGGAGCTCATTGATACCTCCATTCTCACAATTAAAAATGAAACAAACCGTCTGTATGAAATGGTGTACAAGGTATTGCAGCTGTCTGCACTGGAGAAGTACGACTTTGAATACCAGCCTCAAAAAATCGAGGTAAAACAACAGATACAAGCCATACTGCAAAGTCTTAGGGGGAAAATGAGTAAATTCGGTATCACACTGGAAACTCAATTAACCGAGGCCTATGTGAAAGCAGATAAGGACAGTTTTATCCTTATTCTGATCAATCTCTTGGATAATGCCATTAAATACAATAAGAGCAATGGTAAAATATATGTAAGAAATTATGTTGATTATCATCATGTGATCATTGAGATCAAGGATACCGGGATTGGGATTCCCAAGGAGTCAGCAGACAGGATATTTGAACCCTTCTACACGGTGGACAAGAACAGATCCAGAACGAGCGGAGGCAGCAGCTTAGGACTGTCCCTGGTGAAGAAGTATATGGAGAAGCTGGGAGGTTCAATTTCTCTTGTTCATACAGATCCAAATGGCACAACATTTCAGGTGTCCTTTCCGAATTACCCAGATAAATACCCTGACCAAAGATAAAATGTTTACAATTTAGATACATTACTTTACAGGGCTGAAACAATGATCAATATTATTGAAACAGGTTCTTGATATGATGTTATCAAGGAGGTGCTTACTATGAGAAGCAAATATGTAAAAGCAGCAATGATGGCGCTAACAATCACCATCCTGATGACCGGCTGTGGCAAAGCAGACAATAAGGTCACGGTACAGGAGTCAGGAAAAACCATAACCATTCTTGAACCTTCAAAGCAGGAAGAAAGCAGCCCTAAGATATCGGCAGCCAAAATTGACCGATATGAAAAGGTGATCATTACAGATTGGTTGAATGAGAACACAGTAATTTTATCGAAAGAAAATGAAACACTGGATAAGATGAGCTTGGCAGAACTGTCTGAGCATTATCCAAGGAGCTTATACTCCTTGGACATTAATACCAAGGAGTACCAGCTGATCAAAGAGCAAAAGGATGGTAACCTGGAGGAAGCCCGCCTGTCCTTGGATAAAAAATATCTTCTGTATTCTATGAATACCCTGGGTGACCCAAGCTATTATCTCATGAATATGGATACCTTAGACACTTATGGGCTTGCAGGAGAGCCCATCGGAGCTGCCATGAGTGCACAGTGGACAGATAAGAATACTGTAATCGGTGCAGCCTATAGCGGAGGGGCGTACCTGGCAGACCTAACAGGGAAGCTCACTTTGATTGATGAGCTAAAGGAAGAAGCCTTGTATCTTCTTATAAAAATAGGGAATAGCATTTATTACACCACCCAATATGACAATACCTTAATGAAATTAAATTTAGAAACAAAAGAGAAGAGTGCATACCTTGAGCAGGTGCTTGATATAATTCCTTCTCCTGATGGAAAGCAAATGCTGATCATACAATATCAGCCGGAATTAAACAAGCAGACAATGTCTGTATATGACCTTGAGAGCGGAGATAAGCTCAGTATTGTTGAAGGGGCAGAGCTGGATGGAATATACGGGGTATCCTGGTCAGCAGATCAACGCAGGATTGCTTATAACCTGAAGGAAGATGTAAATAATAAAGCAGTAAGGTCTTTATATGTTTATGATATGTTGACCGGAGAGGCAAGTCAGATCGCTGTGGATGTTTTTAACTTGACTACAAGCTGGAGTCCGTCAGGAGATAAGCTGGCTTGTACGGAATGGGACGGAACCTGGACAAGGATTAACAGCAGTATTATCCATTTACAGTAAGGATGGAGTATATACTGTTTGTTGGGAAACCAATGAAAGTTAGAGAAGTTTGATCCGCTTGTCCAGGCAGAAAGGCTCTATTTATATCCAGTATAAAGGACAAATAAAGAGAATTTAACATGTAAGTGATACAAGAAGGAAAGAAGAACAAGCATCCCTCACACAGTTTGCCTGTTATTCTTTCCTTCGAATCATTTATATGAGAATTTATATTAAAAATTATGACAAAAAGCCAGGGAAATCGCTAGAAAGCAACAGATTATTATGATATACTATAGGAATATTTTACTATAGTGGGTGATAAAGAATCGATGAAGTATTTTAAGAAATATTACAATAAAATCGAGAATGAATTATATTTGAAAATGGACTTTAAGAATCATGAGGAATTTGAATTGCAATTTCTGAGGATTAGCATTGGACGTGGATTATTGCTTCATTACTTGGTTATTCTTGTCAGTATATATAGTTTTTATCTCGATTATTACTACTACAGGAAGAACAATATTGATATTATCTATCGTATCAATCTGTTTCACATGCATATCGCTATTTTTCTATTAGCCATTGTTTTTATCCTAATCTATACACCTCTTAAAAAATCACACATCCAACAGCGCAGAAGGTTTGCCAAAACAGTTATTTTAATGAATTTATTCGTAACCATATTCTTGGCATCGCTTATTTCCCTGAACAGTCAACGATACACTGGGAATATCTATGTGTACATGTTTCTTATTACGGTTGTATCCATGGCTGTACCCTTATATCCGAGATGGGTAATGGGGATATATGTAGTGAATCATATGTTTTTTATGATCGGATTAGTATATGCCTGCGATGATACTTCGGTTATGGGGAAGCTGCTTGACTCCACAACAGCAGCGATAACATCTCTTATTTTATTTTTGCTTTTGTACAGACATAATGTGAAAAACTTTCTGAATGATGCGATGCTGAAAGAAGATAAAATAAGTATAAATAAAGTGATTGAAATCAACCCATTCCCATTGCTGATCGCCAGGATGGAGGATGGAAAGATTTTATATACAAATGATAAGGCTTTATTGTTCTATGATATTCCCAAGGAACAAGCAGATCCCTTATACCTATATCAGTTTTATGTCAATGCTTCCGACCTGAGTATTATTTACGAAACCCTCAAATCCACTGGAAAGGTGGTTGACTTTATTACAGAACAAAGAACCTTGTCCGGCACCAAGAAAAATACTATGATTAATTACGTACGTATTGATTATTTTGGGGAAGAGTGTATCTTAAGCGGTATTATAGATATTGCCGCCATTAACCAGGTGAAAGAGAATTTAACCATCCATGCAACGATTGATGAGCTTACCGGGGTACTGAACAGAAGAGTCGGGATGGACTTATTAAACAGGAAGTTTGAAGCTGCTAAAAAGAAAGGGATTGACTTTAGCGTTTGCTTTTTGGATATCGATGATCTTAAGATTGTAAATGATAAATTTGGGCATCTGGAGGGAGATCTGTTAATCGCTGATATCTGCCAGGTGATCAAGGAAGAGATCAATAGTAAGGACCTTATATTTCGCTATGGGGGCGACGAATTTGTGATCATATTTCAGGATCTGGCAGAAGAGGAGCTTAAGCTTATATGCAGTAGAATAGAGCATAGGGTTAAGGAATTAACCCATATCAAAAAGAAACCCTATCCGGTCAGTGTAAGTATCGGTGTTTTTACCCACAAAGCACAGATGCACTTTACACTGGATCAGTTGATTGAAAAAGTTGATATGAATATGTATCAGATAAAATTAAAAAAGAAAAGTAATGCAACAGCCCCAGGGCAGTAACACAGCCCTGGGTTTTTATGTGCTACAATTCCTTACGTTCGTACTGCAGCTTAGACAGATTGCTGTAATAACCGAATTTGCTGTATATCTAGAAATCATTGAACAGAAAAAAGGGAATAAAAGGAAAAATATTTGAAGTTGCATTGTGTTCTTAACTTGCATATTTTGGTTTTTTATGCTATATTTACAAAGTAGGAGAGTTCTTTAATAAAAACTTAGGGGTTATAAAATGTTTATACATATTTTTCTTGCAGTTATCTGCTCAAAGGTAAAGGGTTATAAAATACTGCCTGTTATAAAAGCATATTCCTTATATCCCTATGTATTTGCAGAGATTGTATATCTATTTTTACAGGCTAGTTATATTGCGGGTAATTATCATTATGTACAGTATACAGCTACATTCAAAACAATTTATCTTTATACTCTTTTAATTCCGATTTTTGCTTATAAATTGTACAAGCCTGGGATCATCGGTTCCATATTCATAGTGATCGGTACCCTTCTCAATAAATTTGCGATCAGTCAGAATGGCGGTAAGATGCCTGTGTTTGCGTCCCTATCAAAGTTAACCGGTTATTATCAGGAAGCTTCCTTTGGGGTGGCGGACGATATCCATATTATTGGCAGCGAAGCAACGAAATTCAAATTCCTGACAGACTTTATTGATCTTGGATACAGTATTTTGAGTATTGGTGATGTGCTGATTCATTCCTTTGTATTTATCGTTCTTTATTGTGTAATAAAAGAAAAAAATCGACCTTACTTAGTTACAACTGGAGGCAGAGAGGGATACGAAAGATGGTGATGTTGAAGTTTATTTTATTTGAATATATCTTAGGATATTGTTTTCAGGCTTTTATTCTTACCTTTGGAATATTTACCTTCAGTCGGCGAAAGATTGTATTAAAGCAATTTATACCGATCGGTGTTATTGTTACGATTATTGCATATTTGGTAAGGTTGCTGCCAATTAGTTTCGGGGTACACACCATATTTGATATGATTGCTCTAATTGTTATATGTATAACGATGCTTAATATTCCTGCACTCGATGCGATAAAATCTATAGCAACGGTATTGGTTTTAATACTTGTCAGTGAAATGATTGGTTTAACCGCTATGAATTTTTATTTCGGAGCTGATAATTTTCAAGCTATTATGAATAATCCATTACAGAAGGCGATTACAGCATTTCCGATTAATTTGTTACTCTTGTTCTTCGTTTCTTTATTTTACTATTTTATTAAGAAAAAAGGTGATACTAATAGAAAAGCTAGCTCGTAATTTGTCTGATAAAATTGCACTGAAGTTGAATTATAATGAGGATAAAAGAGCTGTTATTGCTTACGGACTAACGGCCATATTTCAAAGTGTAACCATCTTTATTATAATTTCTATCCTTGGCCTTGTGTTTGATTTCTGGTTCGAGAGTATGATTATCTTTTTTGAAGTAGGGCTAATCAGAAAATCTACCGGAGGGGCACATGCAACGACCATGAATAGCTGCATTGTTATTAGTGTTGTATTAATAATAGCACTATCAAGTATATCGCGATACTTATTGTTTTTACCAGTAAATGTATTTGTAAATGTATAGCTATGGG
>JAJUHH010000135.1 GCA_029267975.1 Clostridiales bacterium | reverse complement strand
GGCTCTTGCTGCTTCAATGGATGCATTGAGGGACAGCAGGTTAGTCTGGGCTGCAATATCATTGATTACTCCAACAAAGGACTCGATATTACGGGATTGAAGCTCAAGATCCTCAATCTCATCGATGACCTCGTGGGTGATCTCAGTGGTGGCAGAGGATTTGCTGTTCAAATCATCAATAATTGTAATACCATCACTTACGATATCCTTGGTTTCCTTAGCGATCTGCTCAATCTCATAGGTATTGTCATACACCTGGGTAATACGCTCTGACAGGTTAGACATCTGCCCAAGGCATTGCTCCGTATCCGCCGCCTGCTGTACCACACCCTTTTCAATCTCATCAATTGCCAGTGAGATATCCCTGGTGGACTTTAGAATCTCTTCCGTTGTGCTTGACAAGGTATCCGCAGAAGTATTTACTGTGTTTCCCACGGTAATAACCTTCTGAATCAAATCATGCATGCTTGATACCATGTCCTTCAGACTATTGGTCAGCGTCAGGAATTCATCCTTACGATTTGTTTCAAACTTGGTGGTAAGATCGCCCTTGGCTGCCTGAGATATGAATTTCATCAGCTTCACAATCTCCTTGCCAATTCCTCCTGCTATGATTATTCCAACAACTCCTGCAATAATGGAGGCGATCGCAACAAAGAGTATGGTCAACAGCTTAATGGGTTGTACCTTTTGGAGGATTACACTTTGAGGAACCAGGGCACATACATAGGCCTTTGTACTGCCAACCTTGCTATATAGGAAGAGGTAGCTTTCCCCCTGATATCTTTCATAGGAAGATCCGCTGTCATTATTCAAAGCTACAGCATCCTTATAAAACTGCAGGTCAGTGAACACGGAGCTTTCCTCAGTATTGGCCAGGACCTCGACGCCATCCGCTGTCACAAAACCGACGATGCTGCCATCACCAAGAAGGAGACTTCCTAATGCATTGGAAACAGACTTCTTCGGAACATCTGTGATGATATAGCCATTATTTTCTGCCATTTTACGAACCAGAGAAATGGCATAGTTTGTCTGCATGTTATGAGTACTCTCATCCAGTAAGCTGTGCTTTCCTATCCAGACATAGCGATCCAGTGAGGATGAGGTAACCTTTCCTTCCTCTGACTCCAGGAATTTATCGTAAACATCCGCCGGAAGATCAGTCACAGTAGATACCGAGGTACCCTTTTGCCCAATAACATGTATGGAGTAAATATATGATTGTGAAGATTTTGCGTTAGCCACTTCATTCTTCACAAGTTCTAATGCCGCAGACTGCTCCTGGGCACTCAGCTTATCAAAATTATTATAGTAATTCTTAATAACGTCACTATCCGATAAGGCATAGGATTTGCTGGAGACTCCATCCATGCCCATGAAAATATTATCTCTTACTGCATTTACTGCATCAGAAGCAATGGCCTCGAAATTACTTTTTATAGCTGACGCTGAGCTTAAGTAAGATATAATACCAAAGACCGCCATAAGAATAACCGGTAATGCAAAGCCAAGCAGAAGCTTTACTCCGATACCGGAAAGTTTCTTCGCTGCTCCGGTTTTTGACAGGAACTCATAACCTTTTCTTATCCCATTTCGAAGTTCTTTCACCTCAAGGCGCTTATTATTGGTATTCTTTTTCTTAGGAAGCTTAATTTTAAGGCCCTTCCTTGCTTTTAAAGCATCGCTTTCCCTTACTTCATTGTCCAATTAAATTCCCCCTCGCTACTTAATCCGCTCATTTGCTATCCATATATCTATAATTCGACTCCATTGTCTTTAATTCTATGAATATACCAATATATGTAGAAGTTGTCAATATTCTAAACAACTGAAAAACAGTACAATTTTTGCCTGTTTTTCCAATATAATTGTACTTATTGCTACTTTTTTAAATTAAACTTCATAGTCAGGCCTTTAATAAAATTAAATATAAAAATTTTATAAACACATAATTAATAAAATCTAAAACTATATTGCAGAATATGGAAATGTCAGGTAGAATAAGTACATAATACCTATTAGGAGGGATATGGATAATGAAGAGTTTTGTAATAACTGCTGATTCTAATTCTGATTTACTTGAAGAATATATCAAAGAAAAGCAAATCGGTATCATACCTCACTATTATGATCTGGAAGGTGTAACTTACGGGGATGAGATCAACCTGACTCCTAAGGAATTCTATGACAAGATGCGAAGCGGCTTAATGCCCACAACCATGGCCAGCAATCCCGAGGTTATCCGCAGAACATTTCAGGCTTATGTGGATCAGGGACTTGATATCCTACATATCAGTTTTTCCTCTGCTTTAAGCGGTGGCTGCAGCAACGTTGTTACCGGCGCCAAAGAGATCTGTGAGGAGAATCCGGGAGCAAAAATCATTGTAATCGATACCCTCAACGCTTCCCTTGGGGAAGGCATGTTCGTTATGAAGGCCGTTCAGATGAGGGAAGAAGGAAAATCCATCGACGAAGTGGCAGCCTGGTTGGAAGAGCATAAGCAGGAATTCTGCGTCCGCTTCACAGTAGACGATCTTAATCATCTCCATCGAGGCGGCAGAATATCAAAAACAACCGCTGTACTGGGTTCCATGATTAATATTAAGCCCATCCTTTATCTTAATCCTGAGGGTCAGTTGGTTGCGCTGTCCAAGGAGCGGGGAAGAAAGAAGGCTTTGACCGCAATCTGCAATGATATGCTGAATAGTATAGGAAAATATAAAGACACTGACGATCCCATCTGTATCGTTCACGGTGATACTCTGGAGGATGCTCAGTTTCTAGAAGAATTAGTTCGTGAAAAGCTTCCGGACAAAAGGATCATCATGAATACCGTCAGCCCAAGCATTGGCGCTCATTCCGGTCCCGGAGCCATCGGACTTTGCTATATGGGTGAGACCCGATAAGAGGGCATAAAAAACAGCTCCCCATGGGACTCGAACCCACGACCTACGCATTACGAATGCGTTGCTCTACCAACTGAGCTAGGGAAGCGTACCACCATCAGGTTTCTTAACCTGAACCGGCTACTCAACTATTCTATTATAAACAGGATTAAAATTCAAGAATTTTTTTACGAACTTATATTGATTTTCTTCGACCTCCGCGCCTGCCTATGACTGCTCGGAGGTTGCTTATTTTATAAGCTTAGTTGCTGCTTCATTTATGTAATGGCCGCTTGACCTTATCCGCTTTTATGGTAATATGATAGTAATCCGCAGGAAGCAGGACTTAGTGAACTGTACTGCCAAATTTACCGACGAATTTAGTGCCAAATCGAGTGTAATATATTATAAGAAAACACTTATGGGCTATACTATGATACCAGATGACAGGTATTAATTACAGGGAGGAATTAAATGAGAACAGCCATTCACAGAATAGAAATCCCCACCATTATGGAAGTTGACAGCAACAGACTTTCCCATGTAGGCTCCTATCTTGAGCGGGCAGGAATAGCTCAGGTGGTAGTATTTTTCGGAGATGGGATCAGGGCGCTTTTCGGAGAAACCATCCTGACCTCCATCCACAATAAACCTTCATTAAAATTACTTGACACTTTTGATTATGACGACATCCATCTGGAGAAGCTGATGCCTCTCGCTTTTACTCTGCCAAAAAATACGGATGCCATCATCGGTATCGGCGGCGGCAAGGTGCTGGATACCGCAAAGTACATTGCCTTCTTAAATAACCTCCCCTTTATCAGCATTCCTACCTCAACCTCCAATGACGGCTTCTCCAGTTCCGGCTGCTCCTTACTCATTGACGGTAGGAGAACCTCCGTCCAGGCAGCTATGCCCTTCGGTATTATCGTTGATCTGGATGTGATCAAAAATGCTCCGAAGAAATTTATATTCTCAGGCTTAGGCGACATCGTATCAAAAATAACTGCAATTTATGACTGGTACTATGAGGAGCAGAACCACGCAGCAAGGGTTGACGACTTTGCCGCCATGCTGGCCAGAAAGTCTGTCAACAGTATCGTTCGCATGCCCTATACCGATATTACAGAACGATATTTTTTAAAAGAAATCGTAGATTCCCTGACCATGAGCGGAATTGCCATGGAGATTGCCGGAAGCAGCGCTCCTGCAAGCGGCAGCGAGCATCTAATCTCCCATGCCTTAGATAAGCTGCTGGATACCCCTCAGCTTCATGGGATACAAGTGGGAGTAGCCACCTATCTTATGAGCCTGGTGCAGAAGCATCGCTTTGAAAGAATTGAAAAGTTCCTGGGTGATACCGGCTTCTTTTCTTATGTAGAAACACTGGGAATGAAGGCAGAGGATTTTGAAGCAGCCATTGACCTGGCTCCAAGCATTAAGCCCAGCAGACATACCTTTATTCATATCGAGGAAAACAGATTGCTGGCAAAGAAGCTGTTAAGGGAAAATGAAATATTAAAAAGAATATTAAAGTAGCATCTTACCCTATTGCGCTTACCTCATAGGGCTTAATGTAAATTACTTATCCAATCACAGGACTTCTTCTCTCCATCAATACTGTATTTTGCCACACTCCCTTATGGTCCTGTGCAATCTTCTCACGATAACCCACCAAACGAAAGCCTGCCTTCTTATGAAGCGCTATACTTGCCTGATTGACCTCCATAATTCCTGATTGTAGCATCCAGTAACCCTCTTCTTCTGATGCTTCAATTAATCTCTGAAGTAATTTTATACCAACACCCTTTCCTCTGGCATCACCTTTGACATAGATGCTAAGTTCTGCTACCCCGGAGTATACGCAACGGCCGCTTACCTTACTTAGTGCGGTCCAACTACGATGCTTCCCTTCTCCTCGGCAACCAGCCTGCAGGCAGCGATATGAGACCTGTCCCATTCCTCAAAGGATGGAACCTCCGACTGAAAGGTAGCAATCCCCGTATCAATTCCTTCTTTATAAATCGCAGCAATCGTATCCCAATCTTCCCTCTGCATTGCTCTGATCACAATCTCCATTCAGCTTCCTCCTATTGTCCGCCCACCACAAGGCTATGTGCTAGTAACAAAACCTGCAAATACCGATAAATACTGGGTTTATATGTATTGCTTATTCATGATTTGCAACAGATTTCCTTAAAAATATCACATTTCTTATCACTATGCAACACGAAATGGAAGATGTGGTCAATCCATTCTCATCCATTTATTGAATATTTGATACGCTGGTTTCATATGATGAATAAACATATTTCATAGGTGTAATAATGATGGATTGCACAAACCAAGCACGGCAATCTCATGTACACGAATTGCTGGGAAGCGTGCAAATCGGAGGGTCACAGGACCCTCATAGTCATCGCTTTGCTATAGTAACCGGTGAAGTAATCCCATATGGGCAGGATCATTACCATGAAGTGTCCTTCAGAACAGATTTTTTCAGGGATCATCTTCACGAATTCCAAGGCAACACTTCAACCGCTATCCCCATTGGCAATACTCATGTTCACTATCTGGAAGGAGCAACTAGCTTTGATGATGGGCACGATCATGGTTTTCGGGCGGTAACCTTAATCGATGACCCAACAAGCACCTGATCCCTCCATGAAGTCATTGATTGTCCCATGCACAGATTTTCTCCCGAGAAATGTTAAGCTATGCTAGTATCAAATACAGACATAATAAAAACCCTTGTTTACACAAGGGTTTTCGTGTCGAGGCGACGGGATTCGAACCCACGGCCTCTGCGTCCCGAACGCAGCGCTCTACCAAACTGAGCCACGCCTCGATTGATATATCCTGCAGTACTTCCAGTCGTCAGCACCGCATTAGTTATTATCTAATAAAAGTATCTAAAAGTCAACTACTAATTTTAGTTTTTTCAATCTTTTCAAGAATGGTCAATTCTCTGTAAAGCATAAATCTCATACTATATTCTGTGCAAGTCTTAAGGGAATGTTTCATGGCTTCCAGAGCATCCTGCTGCGTCATCCATACCAGTTGAAAGCCTAATTCTTTTTCATTCTCTGAAAGTGATGTTGCAGAGTTAGAGGAAGTAATCTGGGCCAGGTAGCAAAAGGAATGCTGCAAAAAGTTATTTTGCATTTTATGCTCCTCAATCTCTCCTAGCTTTTCTAATATCACAGCCTCATATCCGGTCTCTTCTTTAATCTCCCGAAGGAAAGCCTCCTCCGGTGTTTCCTCTCCTTCGATTCCTCCACCCGGCAGCTTGTAGTAGCCAATCTTAGACATATAGAGCAGTGCGATGTTCTGCTTATCATCTAATAATATTCCTCTGGAAGCATATCGATTAACCTTCTTTAATAATTCTCTGCTTCCCCCCACAATATCCTCATCAGTTAATCTGGCTATCAACATAAACTTCCCCTCCTTTTTTAGACTGATTATAACAAAAAAATAAGCAGAAAGCAAATTGTGTAAGCTTTCTGCCTAATCATATCAGTCCATCCTTCTGCAATTTCATTATGTCATCCGTTAACAATCATTGATCTCGATAAATAGCTCCGAAAGGCTTACTGAACATCAATTTGTATCTTATCACTATCTCTTAACTCTCTTAGATCACCTATTATACTATCCTCTGATGCTTTTAAAATTGTCTCTTCAAAGCTTGTTAAATCAGTAATTCTAATCCCTACATCAGTGGCATCAGCTTCCGACGCATATTCTTGAAATATTGCGTAGCTTGAACCACGATACTCAAATGTGACATAATTTAAGTCAAGTCCTTCATTCTCTGTGCTTCCTCCCCGCAAATAATAGGAGTATGTGAATTTGTCCCATGATTCAGCCGGATTATCCGGATATTCGAACTCTACATGTTTAGATGTACCAAACCTATAAACGATGTAATCAGGCTCTTCTTTAGATTTGCATAATGCAACAGCTTTATCCGAACCGACAATAGAAAAACTAATAATTATCTCTTCGTTTTCTTTGAGCAAATATTCATTATATTCACTTTGATTTTCACTGTCTTCATGATCTGCATTCTCTCCGGGCTCTTTTATGTCTTCATAATCTTTGTTGTCTTCTAGACCTTTGTTGTCTTCAAGATCTAATTTTTCTTCTGGCCCTTTATTTTCATAAGGATCTACATTTTGTTCAAGCCCGTTATTTTCTTCAGGCTTTTTATCTGCTTCTTGATTTACATTTTGATTTTGGTCCTGATTTTCAATCATTAAGTTATCATTGGAGGTTTCCTCATTACTAATTGAAGCCTTATTAACCCTTTCACTAATGTTCTCATTAAGCTTACATCCTACAAGTCCAAAAGAAAATGAAATAGTTAATACGAATAATGCTATTACATTGGTTATCTTCATAGAACTTTCTCCTTTGTGATGCACATTTTTATATTCCTTTGTACTGTATAACATTACTTTTCATATACAGCTAATCAAAACCTTAAAATCTTAAAAATGACATTAACATCCTAACTAAGACCATTATAGACCATTTCTACGATATCATCAATTTCATACCTACATATTAATTTTTATTGTAGCGAAAAAGTTATGGAGCTTTTCCAAAATTCTCAACATTTCGGGTAAAATCCAAAAACTTCGTTGATACATGC
>JAJUHH010000134.1 GCA_029267975.1 Clostridiales bacterium | reverse complement strand
GGACAGAAGGGCTTGTGCATCATTGCAAAGGATACACCCTTGGTTTCTTTCGGGGATACAGGAATACTAAAATATAGAAATAAATATGAAGAGCCAATGGAACCCATTGCTTATTTTAACCTATTCAACAATATGTGGGGGACGAATTTTCCTCAATGGATTGCCGGTAATTTGTCCTATCACTACGTATTATTTGGTGTTGAGCGGTGTCAGGAAGATGCTGTGATGGAACGAGTGGCAGCACTAAGCGAAGGGGTTGAGTTAACTGGTTTAAAGCTAGAGGAGGGGCTGGTTGAATTTCCGGAGCATATGCAATTGATTAATGCAAGATGCAATAGTGAGGGGGTTATATTACGATTTAAGGACCTTGCCGGTAAAGTGGCCCAAAGAAGGATTTACGTCAAGAATTATAATATTATTCCTGTCGATATAAATAATCTCGCATTAGGTGGGACTTTCAGCGAGAGCTATGATTTTGATGTAACACCATATGGGATTTATTCTTTTCAGCTTACAAATCATCCCTCTGCTATTCTTAAACGGGTGTAAATTGAATTATACTGTAAAATAAATGGGACAGTTGATTGATTTTGCCAATTATATTATTATGTATTCTGAAAATTATATTTTATTGCGTGTATAAACGTAGGTACATAACAGGAGCACACCTATGTGAATTATGCTGCAGACAAGCAGGAGGAAACTTACCGATCGTATTTGGAAGAAAGACAGGATAAAGCGATTTGTGAGATTGGATGGTTGCGGAAAGAACAATGGTTGGTTTGATGAGGTGCAGGAATGCGAAATGAATTTTTATATAAGCATGTATATGAAGGAATAAGAGAAAAAATATTGAATGGAGAATTCCAAAAGGATAGTAAGCTCCCATCGGAGAAAGAGCTTTGTATTGAATATGATGTGAGTGCGATTACGGTAAAGAAAGCGATGGACCTTCTGGTAGATGAAGGGCTTGTTCGCAGAGTGCCCGGAAAGGGAACTTATGTAATCGATCATACTGCTGCTGAGAAAGTAAGCCCGAGGGAAGAGGAAGTCAAAGAAGTTGAAAAATACGAAAAACTCGAGTCGGAAGCGAGGGATAAAAAAAGAAGGCTGCTTGGAGTTGTGCTAGAGCATGTTGCTTCTCCTTTTGGCTTGGATATGCTGTATCAATTGGATTATGAAGCCGAGAAGGCGGGATACAAGCTTTGTATTCGATTTTCCTATGGAAGCAGAGAAAAGGAAACAGATGAAATTGAACATTTGATGGCACTGAATGTGGAAGGGCTTATTATCATGCCTTGTCATGGTTCCCATTATAATAACGCTATTTTGAAGCTTATTGTTGATGATTTTCCTGTGATACTAATTGATAAAAGAATGACAGGGATATCGGTATCAACAGTAAGCACGGATGGTAAAAATGCAGTAAGGCTTTTGGTAAAGCATCTTTATGAAAGAGGCTGCCGCAATATTGGTTTGATTACAATGGAAGCGTCGGATACTACCTCCTTGATTGACAGAAGAGAGGGATTTTTCTGTGGCTTGGAAGAATACAAGCTGCCCTTAGCGGGAGAATGCGTGCTTAAATATGATCATACAGATTTCATTGATAAAAAGACGGAGCAAATCGAAGTTGATATGATTCGTCAATTTTTTGAGAAAACAAGAGGTAGTTTGGATGGAGTGGTTTGTACGGAATATGGTATCATGTCTTCGGTAGTCAAAGCAGCGAAGTCTTTAGGGGTTAATATTGGCTCTGACCTGAAGATCTGCTGTATTGACGAGGATTATCAAGCTGCTGACGGATATTTCTTTACCCATATGAAGCAGGATGAAAGGGAAATAGCTAAATTAGCACTAAAGCTTCTTATACAAGGTGGGAAGCAACCTGCTGTTGACTATGTGGTTCCGGCTATTTTTAGGCAAGGAAGAACAACCTGATTTTTATATTGCTGGATTCTTGCTGCTAACAGATGAAATGAAGCGAAAAGCCAATGCAAAATACATTAAGATTTATATTTCTTCTAAAATTAAGAGAAGAAACATTGTGTATTTTGTATTGGCTTTTGTATTTATGTTAGGTAAAGTGGAATTAAAAAAGCAAAGTATAATTAATATTATGTAATTTTGTTATAAAATATATTTTATGATTTTGGCTATTATTATTAAGTACAAAAAATAATATTAAGGTAAATAAAATACTAATAAACAAGAAGAATAAACAATAAATTAATATAGGTCAATTGTACAAAATGACGATATAGGCACTAGTTTTTTTAAAAATTAAACATAAATATAACATAAAAAATATATATTATTAACATTTATTTGTTTACAAATTATATTAAATATGATATTATACTTTTGCAAAGTGCTAATAATAGAATGCACATATAAATCTAAAGATCAAAACTATTATGAGCACTAGTAAAATAATCTTAAGGAGGAGATATAATGAGGTTAAGAAAATTTTATACTATGTTCTTGCTTGTGATAATGCTGTGTGGATTGTTAGCAGGATGTGCACAAAAATCAAATAATGCCGATGGGAAGCCTGCCGATAGCCCAAATACCGAAGTTGCAAATGGGGAGGACGCAAAGGAAGAGGATGCCGGTGAGAATGCTCAGGATGGCGGAACGGTTCGTATTATGATGAATGTAACCGGTGGCAAGGATGAAGAAGAGATGAAATTATTTCAGCAAGCTCTAAGCGATGCCACTGGCTTAGATGTTCAGATTGAAAAGCCTGCATCTGACTATACTACTATCTTAATGCAGAAATTAAATGGTGGGGAGCTATACGATCTTATCTATATTGGTGCCGGAGATTACATGAACCTTATCGGCCAGGACGCATTGCTTGATATTACAGATCGTATCAGGTCCTCCGAAATATTGACAAATAATATTGATCCGAGAGAATGGGCAGATATCACAGTAGACGGTAAAATATATGCAGGCTTTAATAAGAAGGAAGTACATAGAGTAGTAGCTTTAAACAACGTTTTATTAAAAAAAGCCGGGATTGACTATAAAACCATAACCCCTACCTTGGATGGCTATTATGAGGTGTTTAAGAAGCTAAAGGAAGCTAGCAGCGATAGCGAGTTTTATCCTTATACCGCAGTTATGGCAGATGCCTGGGATCTTCAACCATGGATGGCAGCTGCAGGAATGAAATCCGGTGTTGTAATTGATGCGGACGGCAAGAAATATGCGCCTTATTCAACAGTCGAAGCGGCTCCGGTTTGGGAATGGTTCAAGAAGCTGTATGATGAAAAGCTTTTGGATCCAGGTGCTTTTGTTGATAAATCCAGTGATATGAGATCAAAGATGAGCGCAGCTTCTCAGAAAACTGCAGTAACCGTTGATTGGGCTGCATGGGTAGGACTACACAATGCAAATGCACTGGCAGGAGGAGTCTCTGTAGAGGATTATGAAGTGGTATCCTTGCCGGGCGTGCAAACACCGGATGGTGCCTATATGCTATGCAAGGGTGGTGCAAGCTTGTTTGGAGTTCCTGCCAATGCACCAAATGTTGACGGAGCCATTAAAGTTTTAGAATACTTCGCAACACAAGAGGGCGGCGAGCTTCTTTCAGTAGGTATCAAGGATTATGATTATACAGTGCTAAATGGCCAGTATGAGTTAACCGAAATTGGAAAGGCTCATGGCAATGATCATGGTGCACCATTCCCAATTTATAAGAATTTTGTACATCCCTTAGGCTATAATCCGGGTGTAGAAGAAGCGATATCTTACGGTCAATATGCAACAATCGATTTATCAATTCCGAATGAAGGAGATTATAAAGCAACAGTCGGTAAGTGGGGTATCCAGATTATCAAGGGAGAGGTTCCTGTCTTAGAGGGTCTTGAAAAGATGAGAAATGAACTTGTTTCTCTAGGTGTAACGGATCGGTAAGATAATCATAGGTAATGAGCAAATAAGACAATAAGCAATTTATAGGGAGAGCAGGCTTGTTGTTAAGGGCATCCGGCGCAAGCCTGCTTTATCCGATTAACTCAGTCTTATCATAGTAGTAACAGAAGTTAATGTAAGGAGTAAATTAAGAACCAGCCGATTCGTTATGCCATAAGAATGTTTGGTAGCTCCATCCCGATCAATATGTTTAAAACCTATGCAGTAATTTATTATAACAGGTATATTACTGGGTTTTGGATTTGCAAATGTAATATCTACATTGGATTTAATCGTAGCATGAATTAACTTTTTACCAGTTTAGCTTTTTCTTGTGTTTCTGATTTATGGATTTAAAAGCGGGTACATACCTGGGGCAAATCCCGACAGAGCAGCCAGGTTCCTTCTGACAATATTTCCTTTTGTCTTGATTGCTATTAGCTGTATATTTTCACGCTTCTTAAGCTTTTCGGATAAAGCAAGGATCGAGCAGCTGAAAACCAATGACTTTTGATTAAGGTTATGTTTGAATCAGAAAATGACATTGATTTAAAGGGGGGAAAGCTTTGAAAGCTTCTAAGTATTTAAAAAGAATAATAAGATACCGCTTCATTTATCTGATGCTGCTGCCGATTGCAGCATATTTTCTTGTTTTTTCCTATTATCCTCTGGCGCTAGGTATTTATAACAGCTTTCGAAAGGTAAAAATATTGGGTGGATCCAGCTTTATTGGATTAGAAAATTACATAGAGATCACAAAAAATCCCTTATATATGGCTGCATTATGGAATAGCCTGATCGTTGGAATTGGTACTTTTCTTTTACAGTTCTTTTGGGGCCTGTTAATCGCCTTAATACTGAATGAGATAAAAAATAAGCTCTTTCGATCTCTTATTCAGACTGCTACTTATATTCCCTACTTATTGTCCTGGGCGGTTGTCGGCGGATTGTGGATTACTATTTTATCTCCGACAGGATTGATCAATGGTATTTTAAGATTATTTCAGGGTGACGCATTTCGACCAATCGTTTTTATGGCAGAGCCTGCCTTTGCCAGGGGGATTATGATATTTACGGGAGCATGGAAGGGAGCAGGTTACTATGCGGCCCTCTTTTTAGCAGCCATTGTTTCCATAGATCCGAATATCTATGAAGCAGCAGCGATAGATGGAGCCTCAAGACTGAAGCAAATGCTGAAAATAACATTGCCCAGTATTGTTCCGACTATGAAGGTGGTAACGGTTTTAGCTGCAATGGGTGTACTTCGCAATTTTGATCAGATTTTTATCATGGCAAATTCCTCTATTCTGGATCAAGTACGAAATCTATTGTATTTGATTTTCAATGATGGCATTATTCAATTTAAGATTGGACTCGCAACGGCTGCAGCAACACTTGTGCTGCTTGCAACGATAATTATATCTTTTACAGTGCGTAGGCTAACCCGATATGATGATACCTACAGCTATTAGGAGGGGAGATATTATGCTAAAAAAGAGAAAAGCATTTAAGAATGAGCTGTCGATCCCTCAGAAGCTGTTGGCGGTAGTAATCATAATAATTATTTTCATAATTATGGTGATACCAATGTGGAATGCATTTGTAGTATCGACATCCACAGCACTTAGTGCAACACAGAACGGAATTAGATTATGGTGGGATGACTTTAGTTTTGAAGGCTATCAATATGTCTACAAGGTGACGAAATTACTTCAGCCCTTTCTCAATTCCTTTTATGTGACTTCATTTGGAGTTATATTGCAGGTAGTATTATCAGCTTTTGCGGGTTATGTATTGATTCAAAAGGATCTGCCGTTGAAGAAGTTCATTACTTCTTTTATTATGCTGACAATGATGATTCCTGGGGATTTGACGCTAATATCGATATATCAGATGAATAAACAGATGAATTTACTGAACAGCTATACCGGACTTATTGTCAATGGGATGATTTCGGGCTTTAGTATTTTATTAATGAGAAATTATTTTATCTCTGTACCATATTCACTTGCAGAATCAGGGAGAATAGATGGAGCTTCAGAGCTTCGTATTTTTGCCGGGATATATCTGCCTGTTTCTAAACCAGGGTTGGCAACCGTATTCTTCATGGAGTATGTTTCAAAATGGAATAGCATCATGCTTCCTGCTACTTTGATTACGGATCAGAAGAAATTTACCTTGCCGCTTATGCTGAAAGCAATGATTTTACAGGATAATTCCACTTCAGGTACAGCCTTCGCACCGGAAAATGCGGTTATGGCTACCATTATTATTTCAACGATACCGCTGCTTTTCATCTATATTTTTGCCCAGAGATACCTGCTGGCAGGTATGAACTTAGGAGCAACGAAGGAATAAGATTATAGGGAAGGATATCAAGAGACCATGAGTAAAGCAAGTATAAAAATAGAACGTTTTATAGCGAAGGAAGAAGAAGGCTCTTACTTCCTGCTTCCCTTTGAAGTACCTGAGGGAGTTGAGAAACTGGAAATTACTTATGAATATACTAGATTTCTAAGTGAAAAGAAGGAAGACGGCAACTCAGTTTGCAGGGAAATTAATATCATTGATTTGGGGCTCAATGGTGTGGGAGATAGCTATATTGGTTCTTCCGGCTCTGACCGTAACAGTATCATGGTTTCGGCTGTAAAAAGCTCCCAGGGCTTTGCTCCAACCAATATCAATGCAGGAAGCTGGAGCATTATCGTGGGCGCTTATAAGATACATGACAGTGGCTGTATGGTAACCTATCGTATCACATATACCTACAAGGAACGTAAATTGCTGAAGGGTGATACCCATATGCACACCCTCGGCTCCGATGGTGCCTTGTCGGTGGAGGATATTGCACAACTTGGAAAGCAACTGGGACTTGATTTTATATTTATAACGGACCACAACAATTATGCACATAATTTCCAGCATGTTGGGCTGGAAGGGATCATCGTACTTCCAGGAGCAGAGTGGACCCATTACAAGGGTCATGCAGGACTTCTTGGTATAAAGAAACCATTTGAAAGTGCCTTCTGTGTCAACTCACTAGCTGAGGCAAAGGTAAAATTAGCCGAGGCAAAAAAGAACGGGGCGCTTCTGATACTTAATCATCCCTTTTGTCCCTCTTGTGGATGGAAGTGGGGAATTGAGAACTTTGAATATGATGCCATAGAGATTTGGAATGGAGGCATATCAATAGCAGCTAATCTAAATTGCATGGAATGGTGGCAGGAGCAACTGAAAAATAATAAAAAGATACCGATAGTAGGCGGAAGTGACTTCCATCGTTTTGATGTAATGAGACTTTTGGGGATGCCGTCTACTTGTATCTATGCGAAGTCCAACACTCAGGAGGATATTATTCAGGCAATCA
The DNA here is from genome assembly GCA_029267975.1 of Clostridiales bacterium. GTDB lineage: Bacteria > Bacillota > Clostridia > Lachnospirales > Lachnospiraceae > Mobilitalea. Next base: position 263 of record JAJUHH010000134.1, on the reverse strand, counting down.
AAAATGGAAATAGCTATATATCCATATCACCAATGGGGCCAGATATATACGTAGAGGCTGACGGGAAAATATTAGGGGAAACAGCATCTGTAGGCAGTGAAGCAAAGATACGATTATGGAACATAAAAGCGAAGGACCAGCTTCGTATCATTACCGATCAAGATATAGAAGAGATTGTCTGTGGTGAAGGCAGCAGAGAAATAGAACTAAAGCGTACGTTCAATGGAGCCAGCTTCTGTCGTTTTGAAGTGATAAGAACTATT
>JAJUHH010000133.1 GCA_029267975.1 Clostridiales bacterium | reverse complement strand
AAGCGGAATATCCTTGCTGACCTTGGCAAGGCTGTAAGGCAGGAAGGCCTTGTATTCGGTAATTCTTCCCATAGGGTGGAGCATTGGTTCTTTATGAGTCATGGGAAAGAATTTGACAGTGATATCAAGGAGCCTTTGCAAAGAGGAGATTTCTATTGGCCTTCCATGAAAGAATACGGCCATCAGGACTTGTTCAGTCCTGCGCCAAGCCAGGAATTCCTGGAGGACTGGTTATGCCGCTGCTGTGAGCTTGTTGACCTGCAAAAGCCCAGTATTGTTTATTTTGACTGGTGGATCCAGCACAGCGCTGTGAAGCCTTATCTGAAGAAATTTGCTGCCTACTATTATAACCGTGCCAAGGAATGGGGACAGGAGGTTGTGATTAATTATAAGCACGATGCCTTCCAATTTGGATGTGCTGTGGTAGATATTGAGCGTGGGCAGTTTGCGGAGGCAAAGCCCTACTACTGGCAGACAGATACAGCAGTAGCCCGTAATTCCTGGTGCTATACCACAAACAATGACTATAAGCCGGCTCAGGAGATAGTCTGCGATCTGGTGGACATCGTAAGCAAAAATGGAACCCTGCTGCTCAATATCGGACCAAAGTGTGACGGTACAATTCCGGAAGAGGATAAGTCTATATTACTGCAGATTGGTGAATGGCTTAAGGTAAATGGAGAGGCAATCTATGATTCCCGTGTCTGGAGGCTATCCGGAGAAGGACCAACGAAGATAGAGGAGGGTCAATTCTCCGATGGTGTCAGGAAGCAATATAGCAGTGAGGACATACGATTTACAGTGAGGGGATCCTATCTCTATGCCACCGTGCTTGCTTTCCCGGAGGATGGTGTGGTCAGGATAAAGTCACTGGCAAACAGAGATGCCTCCCATAAGCCGCATTTTCACGGTATTATCAAGGATGTGACTGCTCTTGGGTTTGATGGCTCTATTGTGAGCTGGAAGCAGGAGGAGGAAGCCTTAATCATAAAAACAAAGGGGATAGCTTCATCGTTTCCTGTCGTATTCAAGATACTGGTTGATTAATACACAAGCCTTGATTTTGGACTGGCTTTTTGCTACAATAGGATATTATAACCACTACTGGAAATCGAAGGGATAGCATGAAGCTGAATAGAAGAAAAGCAATTAATTTTATATGTGTGAGCAGTATGGGGCTGGGGCTTGCCATCCTTACCTTTACCCCTGGAATTGCACTTCCGAAGGCGGACAAGGTTCAGAAGGATGTGAAGGATGCTGCGCAGGTATTCAGCCTGGAGTCTGATGCAGTGCTTATGGGTGAAGCTTCATCCCTTTTATCCGATACAGCTGATATCTCACCCATACCTACAGAGCCTCCGACCCCAACACCCCTACCGGTATATACCCTGGAGGAGGAGGGGTATCCTTCTGCCATCAACCAGCTGATACAAACCTATTATCAGGCTAAACTTAAGTGTGATATGGATACCTTAAAAAGTATTTCCTCGGAACCTTCCGCAGTGATTGATGAGGAAAGTTTAAAGATGCTGATTGAGGGAATTGATGACTATAATAACATCACCTGCTATGTGAAAAAGTCATATCAGGAGGACGAATATATTGTATGGGCTTACCATGATATCAAATTCATCGGGTTAAAGACCTGTGCACCGGCCCTGTCAAAGTTTTATGTGGTGAAGGACAGTCAGGGTGAGTATAAGATCTTTGATGGTGTGATGTCTGAGGAGCTGAAGGAATACTTCGACAGCAGAAGTCAGGATGCGGATGTTCTGGAATTAATGGCATATACGGACAATCTGGCAGTGAAAGCAAAAGAGACGGATCAGGACCTGAATGAATATTGGGGCGTACTTGATAATAAAGGTGCGACAGCAGCGGTGATCTTAGAATAGAAGACAGACTGGGAGGAGAATGCCATGTGGATCATATATGCCTTTGGATCTGCTTTATTTGCAGGCATGACAGCAATTTTATCAAAATGCGGGATTAAGAATTTAGATTCACGTGTAGCAACAGCCATACGGACAATTGTCGTTCTCCTCTTCTCCTGGCTTATGGTTTTTATCAAAGGTTCTCAAGATAACATTAAAGATATCAGTGTCAAAACACTGATATTTTTAATATTATCCGGCTTTGCAACCGGAGCCTCCTGGCTATGCTACTTTAAGGCCTTACATCTTGGCGATGTGAATAAGGTTACCCCCATCGATAAATCCAGCACAGTCTTAACCATGCTTCTGGCCTTTCTCTTTCTTGGGGAAAGCCTTACCATCCTAAAACTGATTGCAATGATAAGCATTGGTGCCGGAACCTATCTGATGATCCAAAAGCAAAAGCTGCCTGCTTCATCGGCGAGCAGCAAGAATCATTGGGTTGTCTATGCAGTGCTTTCCGCGATCTTTGCCAGTCTGACCTCCATACTTGGTAAGATTGGTATTGAAGGAGTGGAGTCAAATTTAGGTACGGCAATTCGGACCATTATCGTTTTATTCATGGCTTGGTTTATTGTGATCTTTACAGGGAAGCTGCACTTGGTAAAAGGGATTGATGGGACCAGTTGGATCTATCTGATACTGTCGGGCTTTGCCACGGGGGGATCCTGGCTGTGCTATTACAGAGCCTTACAGGATGGACTTGCAAGTGTAGTGGTGACCATAGATAAGTTGAGTATCCTGGTGACCATTCTGTTTTCCTATGTGTTTTTAAAAGAAACACTAACGAAAAAGGCCATCATTGGCTTGGTGCTCATTGTAGCAGGAACCTTATCTTTATTATTATAAAAATATTATAATTTAAAGATAAAGCCTTTATCTGATCTAAGAAACCATAATCAAAGCTTTATCACTGTTCTAAGAAGCCATAATCAAAGCCTTTATCTCTGACCTAAGTAACTTTAAATACCAAAGATATGGATTGATATATTTATCACCATATCTTTTTTTATGTGCATTTTCTTTTTTCTTCTCTCTATCAAATCTTCCTAAAATCCTGATCAAGTACTTGTCAAACAGCTTATGATAGCTCTAAAGGTTAAAAGTGTGACATCTATAAGTATAATCATGCAGATACTGCCAAGAATATGAAAAAAGGCTTTAAAAGGTTATGCAATCCGCAATGTCATAGTCTTGTATAGGAGCCGTGTAAGAGTAAGGAGATGAAGAAAATGCGAGAAAGAAAAGTAAAGGAACCCATCGTAGGTATCGTACAAAGCAGTAATGAACAATTATCCATAAAGCAGGCACTGGACCTGCTTCCGGTTAAGGACATCATCAAGGAAGGAATGCGTGTGGTGATCACACCAAATTGGGTAAATGCCAAGGGTCCGGCTACGGGAGCGGTTGTGGGACCGGATAGCCTGCAGGCCTTAATCCGCTATGTCAAGAGCTTCCGGCCTGCCAAGATCACCATTGCCACCGGATCTGGCGGAGAGGATACCAAAAGTATCTTTCATAAGGTGGGCTATGACAGGGTGTTGTCTGAGGAAGCGGTGGAGTTGGTTGATCTTAACTATGGTCCTTATATAGAGTTAGCCTTAGAGCATGAGCTGATTAAGACTACAAAGATCAATCGCTTATTGGAGGAGATGGATGTATTGATCAGCTTTGCACAGCTGAAGCAGCATGAGGAGGCTACCATGACAGCAACCCTGAAGAATGTGGCCATGGGCTGGCCTCCGGCAGAAATCCATGGCTTTCCCAAGAAGAATACAGGAATTCACGAAGATCTTCATGGTTTCATTACGGCAATTTTAAAGAAGATCCCCATCGATCTGGCAGTACTAAGTGCGGACAAAGCCATGATCGGAACCGGACCCTCCAATGGTGTTGCAGTAGATACGCCCGGTCTTGTGATTGCTTCCACAGATGCGGTTGCCTGCGATACCATCGGGGCCAGATTGCTGGGCTTCCTTCCCCAGGGAGTACATTATCTTTATGAGCTTAATAAGGCCAAGATCGGTGAAGCTGATGTACAGAAGATGGATATACGGGGGATGGCGCTTGCTGAGGCAGAGCGGAGCTTCTCCCTTGCAGCCTATGGAAAGGAGGTTGTGATGGATAAGAAATAGGGGTGGTATAACTGTTCACACCCCAGCCAAGCTTGATATCAGGATCTTTGCAAAGGTTCCTGCGCAGAGCCGCTTTCGCTTAGTTGCGTTAGCGTAGCAGTTCGTAAGGCTCTAAAATACAGAGCCTAAGAACTGACGAACGCAAATACTCTGCTCCGAAATCCTTTGCTGAGATCTTAAGTGTTTGACACTGATGGTGTGAACAGTTAGTTAGCAGGAATGTCCCTATTTTATGGAAAGAAAGCTTGCGAACAATTGTTCTGAGGTGGTATAATTATCCAAAATGAATGCAAGAAGGAGCGTATCTATGCCATCAAGTGTATTTGAGCTTTTTGAACCATATACAGCCCGTTGGTTTGAGCAGACCCTGGGTCAGCCGACTCCGGTCCAGGAGGCGGCATGGCCTGCCATTGCCGCAGGAGAGCATACCCTGGTTTCTGCGCCTACGGGTACCGGTAAGACGCTTTCTGCATTTTTAGTTTTTATTGATCGTCTGAAGGCACAAGCCAAGGCTGGTACACTAAAGCAGGAGTTATATTTGATCTATGTATCCCCCCTCAAATCCCTGGCAGGAGATATCCGTGAGAATCTGCGCCGTCCTCTGGAGGGGATTGAGGAGCAGCTTCCCCTTACCATAGCCATACGAACCGGTGATACGACCCAAAGTGAGAGAAGAAGAATGATAAAGACACCACCCCATATTCTTATCACTACACCGGAATCCCTGTACTTGATGCTGAGCAGCAAAAGTGGTAAGTCCATACTTAGCACGGCAAAGGTGATCATTATTGATGAATTGCATGCGCTGATCGATAGCAAGAGAGGAGCGCATCTTATGCTTTCTATAGCAAGGCTTGACAAGCTGTGCCCGCAGCCGCTTCAGCGGATCGGGCTATCAGCTACCATTGAGCCTTTACATATTGCGGCACAATACCTGGCACCGGGCCCTGTTACCCTTGTTGCACCGACGATGCAGAAGAAGGTCAGGATCATGGTTACCAGCCCCCTATCCAAGGATGAGACAAGTTTTTATTCTACTGTATGGGAGAAGCTGGCTGCCATGGTATATGACCACTGCAAGAATACCCGCAGCGTCATTGCCTTTGTGGAGGGACGGGCCTATGCGGAGAAGCTGGCCTACTTTGTCAATCAGATTGCAGGTCCTGGCTTTGCCAGAACCCATCATGGAAGCTTATCCAAGGAACAGCGCTTGGAAGTGGAGGAAGCTTTGCGGGAGGGAAGCCTTAGACTCTTATGTGCCACTTCCTCCATGGAGCTTGGAATTGATGTGGGGGATATTGACCAGGTACTTCAGATCGGTTGTCCGCGAACAATATCGGGAACCATGCAGCGTCTGGGCCGGGCCGGTCACAATCCCAACCGCACCAGTATTATGTATATCTTTCCCCGCACCGATGGAGAAGGGCTGTACAGCGGCTTAACAGCGGAGCTTGCCCGGAAGGGGGGCGTGGAATACTCTAAGCCGCCGACCTTATGTCTGGATGTCTTAGCCCAGCACCTGGTTTCCATGGCAACGGGAGATGGATACCAGGTAGAGGAGGTCTTAAGTATCCTGTCCAGGGCATATCCCTTTTATGAGGTGACCAGGGAGGATGTCCGAGGGGTTTTATGTATGCTGGCCGGGGATTATGAGCATGAACGCAATCTCCCTGTTCGGCCCAGAGTGCTCTATGACAGGATCCATGACAGAGTGGAGGGAGATCCCTACAGTCGTATGCTGGCGGTGTCTGCAGGCGGTACGATTCCGGACAGGGGACTGTATAGTGTAAGAACAGAGGAAGGAGTAAAGCTTGGAGAATTGGATGAAGAATTCGTCTTTGAGTCCAGGGTTGGAGACCGCTTCCTCTTAGGAACCTTTGCCTGGCAGATCAGTAAGATAGAAAAGGATACGGTAACGGTTACACAATCCAATTCCTTCGGAGCCAAATTACCCTTCTGGAAGGGAGACATAAGGGGACGCAGACTTAAGACGGGACAAGCCTTTGGAGAAATCTTTCGCAGGCTGATCATAGCCCATGAGGAAGGAAAGCTATATCAGGAGCTTTGTAAGCTGGGACTGGATGAAACTGCGGCCACCGGTGCCCAGGACTACATCGCTCGCCAGGTCGCCATAACCGGTGTGCTGCCGGACGACAGGACGATTCTGGTGGAACATTTTCGGGATGAAACCGGAAGTCCTCAGATTATGATCCATTCTGTATTCGGTAAGCCAATCAATGCTCCTCTTGCTCTTTTGCTGCAGGCGGAGGCAAAGAAGCTGACCCAGACGAATATAAATTATGTGGAGGATGATGATGGTATTCTCCTGTATCCCTATGGTGAGTGTAACTTACCGAAGGGGCTTCTGCAGAGAATAGATCCTGACACAGCAAGAGCTTATCTGGAGGCGATGTTACCTGCAACTCCTCTCTTTCATATGACTTTTCGTTATAACTTGGGTCATGCCCTGATGATGGGAGTGCGCAAGAGCGGGCGCCAGCCACTGTGGGTTCAGAGAATGCGAAGTGCTCAGATGTTGGATACATTGGTTAGATTCGAGGATCATCCGCTGATACGTGAGACCAGGAGGGAGTGCCTGGAAGATTACTGGGACTTGCCCGGACTGGAATATATTCTTAATAGTATCCGCTCCGGAAGTATAAGGATCTATGAGCTATATACAAAGACCCCTTCTCCCATGTCCTTTTTACTTCGCCAGCAGACAGAAGCCTCCATGATGTATGATTACAGCCCGACTCCCCAAGGGATACATCAGGCAACCATGGATACCTTGAATAAGCTGCAGATGATTGCACCGGCTCCGGAGCAGTTAGCCCTTGTCGCTCAGCACAAACGCCTGCCGGAGGATGAAAAGCAGCTCCATTCTCTGCTGATGATAGAGGGAGATCTCATTGCAGGGGAGCTGCCGGTGCCTATCACCTGGCTGGAGTCACTGGCCAAGCGGGAGCAGGTACTTTATATTGAGCCTGGCTTATGGATTGCCGCCGAGCATAAGGACAAATATCAAGCTGCTCTGGAGAACAAAGATCAGGAAGCAAGAAAGCAGCTTGTACTCAGGTCTCTTCGTTATCGGGGAGCCAGATCTGCGGAACAGCTGGCAGAGCGTTATTACTGGACAGAGCAGGAAGCATACATGCTGCTGCAAGCCTTAGAGGAAGAGCTTGAGGTCATTGCCCATGACGGACTCTATTATCATAAGGATCTTTATGACAGGGCACGCAGGGAGACAGTCATGAGCCGCTGCAGGCAGATTAAAACCCAACCGGGGAAACGATATGCCGCCTTGTTAGCAAGCAGGCTGAGAAGAAGTGCCGCAGCATCCCTACAAATGGAAGAAGTCTTAAGCCGGCTATGCGATGTGACATTTCCGACCGAATACTGGGAGAATATCCTCCTTCCGGCGAGAGTTAAGGGATACAGGCCAGAACTCATAGATACCCTACTGGCTCAGGGAAGCTTCTTCTGGACCCTTAGCCCCGCGGGCCTTACCTTT
>JAJUHH010000132.1 GCA_029267975.1 Clostridiales bacterium | reverse complement strand
TAAATTGTGCTGTTCCCAGAGATTCCTATTCGATAGCAAAGGGATGTTACGGCAGCAAATATAATAAAAGAGGAGAGAATTTTATGGCACTGATGCATGTGAACTTTTTTTCGGAAGTACTTGGAATGTGTATGAATATGGATGTTATTCTACCCCAAAGGGCACGTGGCCAGATTGGAATGGAGAGTAATCGAAAGGATGGCAAATATCCTGTGCTATATCTGCTTCACGGTATGAGTGATGATCATACCATATGGCAGAGAAGAACCTCAATAGAACGATATGTAAGTGAACTTGGAATTGCTGTGGTTATGCCCACAGTGCATCTGAGCTTTTATACAGATATGAAGCATGGTCTGAAGTATTGGACCTTTATCTCACAGGAACTACCCTTCATCTGCAGGGATTTCTTCCCCAATATCTCTGAGCGAAGAGAAGATACCTTCGCTGCAGGTCTTTCCATGGGAGGATACGGTGCCCTGAAGCTTGGCCTGCTGGCATCGGAGACCTTTGGGGCAGTAGCTTGCTTATCCGGAGCCCTTGATATGGTTGGGGATATGAAGCGCCACCAGGAGGAAGGCAGTTATCAGGAGCTTTTCTATAATATCTTTGGCTCTGCAGAGGAGCTTAAGAATTCCCAGAATGATTTAATGGCAGCAGCTAAGGTCTTAAAAGAAAGCGGCAAACCCTTGCCCAAAATCTATATTTGGTGCGGTACAGAGGATTTTCTTTATGAGCAGAATCAGACCGCAAAGAAATGCCTGACAGAACTGGGCTATGATGTAACCTATGAGGAGTCCCCTGGAGATCATCAGTGGAAATACTGGGATGAAAAAATCCAGACCGTCCTTAAGTGGCTGCCCATCAAAAAGTAGAAGGAAATGCATGGAGGAAATAACCGTTGGAAGAAAAGGAATTACATAAAAAATCATATACCAGGGTAATCGAGTATATCAAGGAGCAGATACGAAAGGGTAATCTTGCTGTGGGATCAAAGCTTCCGGCGGAGCGTGATCTGTCAGCAATCCTGGGAATCAGCCGTAATTCTGTCCGCGAGGCGATCAGAACTCTGGATTTTATGGGGGTGATCAGCAGTCAACAAGGAGCAGGCAATTACCTGACCGGTAATTTTGAATATAATCTGGTGGAGACTTTGTCCATGATGTTCCTGCTGGATCAGATCGATTATAAACAGATTAGTCAGCTTCGCCGTTCTCTGGAACTGCAGGCTCTGCTATTGGCAATCGACAATATATCCGAGCATGAAATCGCAGAATTGTCCGACAGTGTGGCGGAGCTGGAGCATTTGACAGAGACAGGTAATATCTTATTGGATAAGAAGCTGCATTTTACCATTGCCAGGGCTTCCGGGAATACACTGATCATCAGCATCCTGCAGGCATTATCTGATCTGATCGACCAGTTTATCAGTGACCTGAGGAGGGAGATTTTAAGCTCCCCAGATAGTAAATATATCCTGTGGGAAGCGCATAGTAACATGCTGCAAAGTCTCAAAACCAGGGACAGGGAATTGGCTTACAAGGCCGTAAATATGCATTTTGACATAGTTGACGAAAAACTGGCATCTAACCTGGACTGGATTAGGAAATAGTTATAAAAAGGAAGAAGAAATAAAAAAGCTTTGTGAAAAAAATGACGTTTGTTGACAGATTATTCGTCATAAAATATAATAAAGTTACAAAGTGGTCCTACCAATTTGGATGGTAGAGGAGATGTTGCACAACTCTCTGTTTTAGCTATGAACAGCTTAGAATTATACTGCAGATAATTTCCAAAGGGTGATAGTTAAAACAACTGGTTATGCAACTTTTCTTTTTCTCGCAAAATTGGTACTACCAATTTTAACTTAGTATATTCTAGACGGAGAAGGAGTCAACTATGAATATTACAGCAGCATTTATATTAGCACTATTGCCGATCATCTGGCTGATTGTAGCACTGACTGTACTGAAAATACCGGGCTTTAAGGCATGTATGGTTGCATTTGTGATTGCTTATGTGCTGGCAGTTTTCCTGTGGAAGATGCCGTTTGTGGATAGTGTTACCGCGGCCCTGGAAGGAACGGCTATGGCCTTGTGGCCTATCATTATCGTAATTATTGCAGCAATTTTTACTTACAATGTATGCGTTACCACCGGACATATGGAAATTATCAAGAAAATGTTGGCGGGGGTTACCAATGATAAGAGAGTACTGGTTCTCTTGATCGCCTGGGGATTTGGCGGTTTCATGGAGGGTATGGCAGGCTTTGGTACAGCGGTAGCAATACCGGCAAGTATGCTATGGGCATTGGGGATTGACCCGGTATTTGCCGCAATTGTATGCCTGGTTGCCAACGCAACCCCTACCGCTTTCGGTTCCATTGGTATTCCTACCACCACCCTGGCAAAAATCACTGGCTTTGATGTATTTGGTCTTTCCTTAAATACAGTAACCATATTGGCACCCCTGATTATACTTACACCCTTTTTCCTGGTTTACATGACCGGAAAATCCAGAAAGGCTTTTAAAGGAGTGGGACTGATCACGCTGATCTCCGGCCTGGCCTTTCTGATCCCTGAGTACCTGGTAGCACAGTTCCTTGGTGCGGAGCTTCCCGTAGTAATCGGATCCGTATGCTCCATGTTTGCCACGGTGATCGCTGCCAAAGTACTTGGCAATAAGAACATAGACAAAGAATTTTTACTGGATGTGAAAAAAACAGAGAAGATCGACAAAAAGCAGGCACTGCTTGCCTGGAGCCCATTTATTATGATATTTGTGTTCCTGCTTGCTACCTCCAAGTTAATCGCACCCTTAAATACGCTTCTTGCTCTGGTGAAGACCTCCGTGAATATTTATAGCGGAGAAGGCGCTACTGCTTATGTCTTCTACTGGCTTACCACGCCCGGCTTATGGATTATCTTAGCCGCAATCCTGGCAGGTAAGCTTCAGGGAGCAAGCTTTAGGCAAATGCTTGGGATATTTGGTAAGACACTTCTTCAGATGTATAAGACGGTAATTACGATTGTGTGCATCATGGCAACAGCCAAGCTGATGGGTTACAGCGGTATGATATCCTCCATTGCCCTGATGGTGGTTACAGTAACCGGCTCCTTCTATCCGCTGTTTGCTCCGCTTCTGGGTGCTGTTGGTACCTTTGTTACCGGAAGCGGTACCTCAGCCAGCGTACTGTTCGGCGGCTTACAGGCAGAGACCTCAGCAGCTCTTTCCCTGAACCAGTCCTGGATCGCTGCATCCAATACTGCCGGAGCCATCTGCGCCAAGATGATATCTCCCCAGAGTATTGCAGTAGGCGTTGCTGCTGTTAGTATTCAGGGGAAGGAGAGCGTACTGTTAAAGGGAACCATCAAGTACTTTGTCATCTTTATTATTATTGTAGGAATAGTAACCTACCTGGGAGCACGAATCCTCGGCTAATGAGAGCTGATAAGATTATAGACAACCTAAAATTATAAGTAAAGGAGCTAGGACATGAAGATTTTAGTTTGCATTAAGCAGGTTCCGGACAGCAATAAAGTAGAAGTCGATCCGGTAACCGGAGTATTGAAACGTAACGGTGTGGAATCAAAGATGAATCCTTACGATTTATATGCCATTGAAACTGCATTACGGATCAGGGAGGAAATGGGCGGTTCCATTACAGTGATGACCATGGGCCCCGGACAGGCTGCCGGTGTGATCCGGGAAGCCTTCGCAATGGGAGCAGATGAAGGAGTCTTAATCTCTGACCGTAAATTTGGCGGTGCGGATGTACTTGCTACCAGCTACACCCTCTCCCAGGGAATCAAACTGCTTGGTGATTTTGACCTGATTCTCTGCGGAAAGCAGACAACAGACGGCGATACCGCTCAGGTTGGACCTGAAGTGTCTGAGTGTTTGGGAATACCCAGTGTGTCCAATGTTTGTAAGATTATTGAGCTAAAGCAGGACGCTATCACGGTTGAGATGGATATGACCCATGATATCGAGATCGCCAAGGTACAGTTCCCCTGCCTCTTGTGTGTTGACAAGGACATCTTTATGCCGAGACTGCCTTCCTTCTTAAAGAAACAGGCGACCAAGGATCGTGAGATCAGAGTGATCAGTCTGGAACAGCTAGAGGACAAGGATGAGAAGCACTACGGACTGAATGGTTCTCCCACCCAGGTTCAGAGGATCTTCCCTCCGGAGAGCAATGCACACAGAGAGCAATGGTCCGGATCAGGTACAGAGCTGGGCAAACGTTTATATCAGACCCTGCTGGATCTAAAATTCGTATAGGAGGAATGTAAAAGTGGCTAAGTTAGTAATCAATCAGAAGCTGGTAGGAAATATTGATGAGTTAATAAGCATCTGTCCTTTTGGCGCTATGGAGAATAAAAATGGTGAGCTTGCCATCAATGCTGCCTGCAAGATGTGTAAGCTGTGTGTAAAAAAAGGACCCAAGGGTGCGGTAGAATATGTAGAAGAGGAAACAGCTGCCATCGATAAAAGCTTATGGAAGGGTATCGCAGTTTATGTAGACCATATCGATGGAGCCATTCATCCGGTTACTTACGAGTTGATCGGTAAGGCGAAAGAACTGGCTGCCAAGATCAATCACCCGGTTTATGCAATTATGATGGGCAGCAAAATTAAAGAGGAGAGTAAGGAGCTGCTGCATTATCCTGTTTATAAGGTATTTCTCTATGATAATAAAGAACTGGACCGCTTTAAGATTGAGCCCTATACGGCAGTATTAGAGGATTTCGTCAAGAAGCAGATGCCTACTGCAATACTTATGGGAGCAACTCCCGTAGGACGGCAGCTGGCACCCAGACTTGCAGCAAGGGTAAAGACAGGATTGACTGCGGACTGTACCATCCTGGATATCAATGAGAACACAGATCTTGTACAGATACGACCTGCCTTTGGTGGTAATATCATGGCGCAGATCTTAACACCCAATCACAGACCGCAGATGGCAACGGTACGTTATAAGGTTATGGACGCACCCAGGAGAAGTACAGATATAAGCGGTGAGATTATAGAATGTGAAATAGAACAGGAGAAGCTGGCAAGCAAGATAGAGGTTCTGGATATCATCGCCAAGGAGAAGGAGCAGTTTATTGAAGCTGCCGAGGTGCTTGTAGTAGCAGGTCGTGGTGTGAAGAAGGAGGAAGACCTTGCCTTACTGAAAGAGCTTGCAGATCTGCTGGGCGGATCTCTTGCCTGCACCAGACCCATTATGGAAGCAGGTTGGATGGAAGCAAAGTGTCAGGTAGGCTTAAGCGGCAGAACCGTAAGACCCAAGCTAATCATTACGGCAGGTGTGTCCGGTTCTGTACAGTTTGCTGCGGGCATGAACAATTCCGAGCATATCATAGCAATCAACAAGGATGAGAATGCGCCGATCTTTAAGACCGCTCATTATGGCCTGGTTGGAGATTTATATGAAATTATTCCGGAATTGATCAGCCAGATCAAGGCAGGAAAAGGTCAGTGGGATAATCTTCCCACCAACGCTTAAGGAATGGAGGTTAATGTGATGAACTATAAAAAATTAGATCAGGGAGACCTTGATTTTATAAACGGAATCATCAATGATCCGGAACGTGTTTTATACGGTGAGAATATCAATGAGGAATACAGCCATGACGAGCTGAGTGACACCGTCAGCTATCCCGATATCGTGGTGAAGGTTACTTCCACCGAAGAAGTAGCAAGCATCATGAAGCATGCTTATGAAAATAACATTCCAGTAACCCCCAGAGGATCCGGTACCGGTCTGGTAGGAGCTTCCGTTGCAATGGAGCATGGCATTATGCTTGATACTACCCTTATGAACCATGTCCTGGAGCTGGATGAAGATAATCTGACCATCACCGTAGAGCCGGGTGTACTATTAATGGAGCTGTCTGCTTATGTACAGGAGAGAGGCCTCTTCTATCCCCCGGATCCGGGTGAGAAGTCTGCTACCATCGGCGGTAACATCAGCACCAATGCCGGAGGAATGAGAGCTGTAAAATACGGTGTAACCAGAGACTATGTCCGCGGCCTGGAGGTAGTATTACCCAACGGGACAGTGGTAGAGTTTGGCGGTAAAGTAGTAAAGAACAGTACCGGTTATGCAATGAAGGACCTGATGGTAGGCTCCGAGGGAACTTTGGGAATTATCACAAAGGCAATCTTAAAGCTCCTTCCCCTGCCTCAGAAGGCAATCAGCCTGCTGGTTCCTTTCCCCAGCCTGGAGGCAGCGATCGGCACGGTACCCCTGATCATCAAATCCAAATCTGCACCCACTGCCATTGAGTTTATGCAAAGAGAAGTTATTATGGATGCAGAAAAGTATCTTGGCAAGAAGTTCCCTGACAACAGTGCGGATGCCTATCTCTTATTAAAGTTTGACGGTAATACCACAGAGGAGATTGAGAAGGCATACGAAGGTGCTGCAAAAATTTGTCTGGAGCAGGGAGCGACCGACATCCTAATCTCCGATACAAATGAGAGAGAAGAGTCCATCTGGAAGGCAAGAGGAGCATTCCTGGAAGCAATCAAGGGCTCTACCACCTATATGGATGAGGTCGACGTGGTTGTACCCAGAAGCTCGGTGAATGAAATGGTGGAATACATTCATAACCTCTATCATGAAGTAGATATCCGAATTAAGAGCTTCGGCCATGCCGGTGACGGTAACCTCCATGCTTACATCCTGAAGGATGATCTAAGCGATGAGGAATGGGAGCACAGGATGACTGCTGCCATGGATAAGATCTATGGTAAAGCAAGAGAATTGAAGGGTCAGGTATCCGGTGAACACGGTATTGGCTATGCCAAGAAATCCTATCTCTTTGAATCCATGGATCCTGCCACAGTGGAAATCATGCGCGGCATCAAGGCTGCCTTTGATCCGAAGAATATCTTAAATCCTCATAAGGTTTGTCAGGTATAAAAAATAGTCACAGAAGAAAGGGCTGCTGCTTCACTGAACCTATACAGTGAAACAGCAGCCTGTATTTTATTTATTGTTGGGATTGTGCCTTTACCTGTTGAATTTCTGTATCATTGGCCTGGGCCGAAGGTTTATAGAAGCCCTTAGAGCTTGCTAATTGATATAGCTCATATTGGGAATTTTCGCAGCTATTACGAATTTGCTGAATGGTTGACCGTAAATTCTGGTTGGAGCATTCTGAAATCGCATTTGCATAGAAGGTCAGCTCACTTTTTACGGAAGCAAGTGCATCATTCACCATAACCTTATCCTGTAACATTTATTTTCCTCCTAACTTAAATCACTAAGTTGTCTAGTTTAAGAATGTCATTAGTTTTTGCTTCGTACTCTGCGCGTTCTGGGCAGACTTCTCAAAATAAGCTTTCACCTGAGGGTCGGTAGCTTGCTGAGCGTAAGCCTGCATTTTCTGATATGCATTCTCATGAGCACCGATTAAATGACGCAGGTTTTGCAATTCCATTTGATTTAATTGAGACATAAACATAATACTCCTTTCCTTTGTTTTAAAGCTATTATCTGCTGTAAAAGCCAAAAAAATTCTAAATTTATATATTTTTATAATTATACAAAATTAAACAGGTGAATTAGTAGGTAAATACTCTAAATTAGTTCATAAAATAAATTGTTGCAATAGGCGACGAT
>JAJUHH010000131.1 GCA_029267975.1 Clostridiales bacterium | reverse complement strand
CACAAACCGTACGATAAAAATAAACCAGGGTCACATTCTCCGAATTGGCTGTATAATCTTCAAATAATGCGCGCCCTGTTTTCTTCTCCCTGGGTTCATACACATACCCACGTTCAAAGATATCCTCCCCAGTTGTCAGATAAGCTTCCTTCATATTATTTTCAATACTCTCATTGCCCTGGTATGCTTTACCTCCCAGCACCAACAAGGGAAGCTCCAGGGTATCTTTGTCCAGTCCCAGCTCCTTGCATACCTCCTCGTATTTTTCCTGACCACCGTTTTTATAAATACAGATTCTATCAATCGAATAAGGATACCTATCTTTTACATCCTTTAGTTGCTCCTCTGCTATCCGATCAAACTCCTCGGTAGGATTACAGGAATCACAGATCCCCTCATGAAAATAATACATTTCAACTCGTTCGGGCAGCTTCACCTCTGAACCTTGGGATGACTGTAACTTTACACATGCCGTCAGAACCATGGTTGATAAGATAAGGGGTATGACTAATTGCTTCAAATTAAATTTCATAAACGACTCCTCCTGCAGCGCTGTTCTGAGGTCAGTATAGTAGCTTCCCTTCCCTTTTGCCAGAACGCATCCTTGTGATACCTAAGAATTCTTATGAATCAGAGGGGAAGGATTCTTGTGATGGGTGTGAAATGTTGTGAAAGGCAAAAAAATAATACCTGTCTCCTTTCATTCCGGGGCCTAACTGAACTGTTTTTAACTCAAACAGTTGTCAAGCTCCGCAAATAATAGAAGCAGATATTATTTTTCTTATTTCTATATCTTCTTATAAATCAATGCAGTTATTCTTACCTTACTTCTCCCAGGACAACTTACCTGTCTTCACCGCGTCTTCATATTTTGATATTTTATAATTCAAGCGATCAAGGGTAGCGTCAATCTGTCTTCTTTGCTCCAGAAGAACTTCCCTCTGATCGATCAATAGCTGAAGTCTTGCAGGTATGGTGGCATCACCGGCCTGATATAATTTTACATACTCGATCATCACTTCTACCGGAAGACCAGCACTTCTCATACATATGGCCAGCTCCACCCAGCCTAAATCCTGCTGCTGATAATCCCTGATACCACCGGAGGTTCGTGTAACGGGCGGGATCATTCCGATACGCTCATAATAGCGCAGCGTATCCTGGGTGATATCATATTTTTCACTTACTTCTCTTATAGTCATAATCCTCTTCCTTATAAGGCACCTACTATTTTATGAGGTATGTAAAGCTCTTCCAGGTAGCTGATATCATCCTTGCTCAGTGTAATATCAAAACTGCCAACCGCATCATCAAAATAATGGGCCTTAGTAGCTCCAATAATGGGTGAGGTGACACCTTTTGCAAACTGCCAGGCCAGAGCGATCTGAGTCATGGTACAGCTATATTTTGCAGCTAACTCTTCCACTCTTTTTACAATTTCTATATCGGAATCCTTGGTACTGTCATATTTTCCGATTGCCACAACATCTGTCTGACTGCGTAAGGTATCTGCGGACCAAGCTCTGGATAATCTTCCTGCAGCAAGAGGGCTGTAGGGTGTCAGGACAACGCCCTGCTCCTTACAGATGGGGATGAGCTCTCTTTCATCTTCACGATACAGCAGGTTATAATGATTCTGCATAGATACAAACTGAGTCCATCCGTTCTTCTCTGCTGTAGCCTGAAGCTTGGCAAACTGATAACCGTACATGGCAGATGCACCCAGCGCCCGTACTTTTCCGGCTTCTACTACCTTGTGGAGTGCTTCCATTGTTTCCTCTACAGGTGTATTATAATCAAAGCGATGGATGATCAAAAGATCCACATAGTCCATTCCCAATCGTTTTAAGGAAGCATCAAGTTCTCTTGGAATCGCTTCCTTTGACAGATGTCCTTCATTAAAGTACACCTTTGTAGCGATTACAACCTTATCACGGGAAACATTATTCTTAATCGCCCTTCCCAGATATTCTTCACTGGTTCCCGCAGAATAGCAGTTGGCCGTATCAAAAAAATTAATGCCAAGCTCTAAGGCATGCTTAATGATCGCTTCACTTTCAGATGCATTCAGTGTCCAGGCGTGCATCTTACTTGCAGGATCGCCAAAGCTCATACAACCAACGCATAGGCGGGATACTTCTATCCCACTCTTTCCCAATTTTGCATACTCCATAACCTTCATCCTTTCATCATTGCTTTTTATACTTACCCAGAAGCATCTTTCAGGTAAATATTTCATAGGTTGATTGTAATACCTTGAGTTAGCTCTAAGTCAAGACATTTTTTGCTCTTGTTCGTAAATTGCAAATGCAAAAAGCAAAATGCTAGTTTTCATACACAAAAAGGCAGGTCTCTTTCCTTACCTGCCTAGTCTGTTCTGTTAATCTTAAAGCTGATCTAAAAATGTAGTTGTGCTATGATTGAATCTATTTTTCCTTTTGCCTTCTCGATAGCTTCTGTTCTTTCTGTCTCTGTGGTCCCTGTCCCATCTACCATAAGCTCATCAAATTTACTGATGCCGGTAAGCTTCATAATATTTTCTACATAATTAAGGCCTTTATCAAGGACAGGCTTCATGATCCATGGTATATTGGCACCGGAGGATTGGACATAAATAAAGGTACGCGGCCGATCCTCCAAAAGTCCCTTTGGTTTATCATTTTGAAAGGTGATTGTTTTTTCTGTCTGCATAATACAATCGATATAATCCTTCAGTACCGCCGGGAAGGATAAGCTCCACATAGGAGAAGCTACCACATAAATGGTTGCCGATATAAACTGGTCACATAATTTTGTCATTTGCTGAATATCCCTTTGCTCCTGCTCACTTAATTTCGCAAGTGCATCTCCTTTTACTAAAGCACTTCGGCTGCTAAAATAGTTGTGCTTGGGGCGCGGAATATATTCCTGGTATAAATCCAATTCTTCCAAAGTAAAATCAGTATATTTTTCCATAATACGATTTACTAGTGCCCGGCTTACGATTCTGCTTGAAGATTGATCTTCAGGCTTTGAATTTGCAATGATATAAAGCAGTTTTTTCATTCTTTATTTCCTCCTTCTAGGTTACTAAATATTATCTGTACTAGAATTAGGAAATATTCAAACAAGCTGCTAATTGGCAGACGTTTCCTTATATTCCTATTCGGTGATGCCTTCATTCCTCTTCTTGGAATCCTGATATTGATGCAGCTTCAGTAATACCAGTCGGGCAATGGGTTGGGCAAGGCAAGCCTCAATTCCAAAGGAAATTGCAAAATTACGGGGCCATTTGTAGAAGAACATACGAATAGGCTCCATACTAATATGTCTGGTTCCGATCCAGGTTCCGATTACGGTTAAAAATACCGACATTAACAATACGGAAAATAAAATATTTATTGTGATATGGGCACTAAAGCTATCCCCCTGCTTGGCAACCTTGGAGGTTAACCATTCAGCCGGCTTATAGGTGATGAGAACCAGTGCAATGACGGTACACCAAATGAATGGGATAACCTTAAGTGTGTCAGCCCATACACTCAAATGAAAGCCCACTTCAAAAAATGTGATCAGGGGTGCAATTGTATTGACCGAGATAATCGATATCACAGCCATAAAAATTGCGAACTCTTTTTTGTTTCTTGGCAGTTTCATGTAAAAATCCATACTTTCTCTCCTTCTTTTCGAATACCATGCATAAAAAATACAGCACAAGACTTGTTTGCATGTCTTGTGCTGAACCATTATACGCACTGTGTATTTTCTTGTCGTTAGAATTATAGAGGATAAGAATTAAAAAGTCAAGCAAGATAATTTCAACTTTCATTCCAGAAGTTGAAATTAATTCCTTCCGTTCCTCTTATACAAGCTAAGCAATATGCCTCTATACCCTTACAACAGCCTTGTTCGGATTTCTGAACTCACAGGGTACATTGGTCTGACATAAGGCACAGCCTGCTGTCTGCTTGCCATCACCACCGTAAGAGGTCGCTAATTCCTTGGCCGCATCTCCATAGGCTTTCATTCTGCATTTGGCTTTATCATGTCCATCCTTTGTAATTGCATTTACCGGACATCGCTTCATACATGCCCCGCAGATCCCTTTACTCATATACAGGCAATTCTCTGCATAATGCTTGGCAGTTCTTACATCCGCTTCAAGCTCTAATTCAGTAATCAGGGACAGTCATCTGATTGCGATTCCTCTCTCCGAGATAAATCCTTCATTAAGGCTAAAGGTACCCTGACCTGCCACATATGCGATATGGCGTTCTGACCAGTTGGATATAAAGCTCTCAACCATTTGAGCAGTTTTTGAATAGGACGGACATACAGTTCTGTAGTTATGCTGTGCTAAAAACTCTGTAATATGATTACCAATGGCTTGCAGGAAAGCCGATGTATTCATATTAGAAATGGACCATTCTCTTGATGGCTCATCCTTCTGTGCCCGGTTACTGACCCTGATTTCCTCCATAACAGGAAATACAAGACTGATAACGCTTCCGCCTGAGAAAGAACCTGCTCCAAATTCATTATCGAAAAATTCCTTGGGGGTCAGATGCTTCTCACTGATAATGGTCTTATATTCCGTAAATAAAGGATCATCCGCCGATGCATACTTGATTATGGGTACATCATAAAAGTGTGTATTTAATTCCTTAAACCAATTTTTTTCACTTTCTTGTGTAAATGCTATGATTTCTTTTTTCAGTAACTCTTTCATTAATGATACCTCCTTTTATTTAGTGTATATACACTTTTGGCTTAAAAAATTTAATTATTAAAAATATCAGCAGAATGATATTATATGGCTAATTGACTTATCATTACTAAATGTGTATATGCACGCTTTATTCTAAAATATCAGCTTATTACTTCTATGTCAATAGTTTGATAAGGAAAAATTCACATTATCTTATTGACAAGGAAGGGGGATATGCAGTATCTTAATAAGTGCAGATACACTATAATCCCCATAACAGTCAAAGGTGAGTGATTATGATAAATAACAGCAGTATAGATTCGAATGCGATCACATGTAATTGCCTTAAGCTTCGCAGAGCGGCACAGGCCATAACCAAAACATACGATGATTATTTAAAGCCCAGCAATCTTAAGGTTGGACAATTTTCTATGCTTAAAACGATCAGCCTTCATGCTCCTGTCAATACAAGCGAGCTTGCAGATAAGCTTCGGCTGGACCGAACCACCCTTGTCCGCAACCTGAAGCTTTTAGAGGATCGGGAGCTTGTAACGGATATATCAAAAAAAGGATCAAGAGATCGTCAATTGATTCTGACCGATGCTGGCAAGGAGTCATTAAAGCTTGCAGAGGGTCTCTGGCAAAAAGCCCAGCAATTTATCGAGGATTATCTGGGTTCTAAGGATTTACAGGTTCTGCAAGAGTTATTAGAGCGTGTAGAAAAGATCTAATCTACGAGCCGGATTTGCTAGTCAGATGGCAAGCTGGGGATAAGTCCAGGTCCTTATGTATCTCCTGCAACAGGTGCTTCGGCGGTGCACTTATAGTAATAGCATACGACTGCTTCCACCTGCTGAAAACCTTCCTGAAGGTAAAGTGATTTCGCCCGTTCATTGTCAGCATTCACACATAAATATGTCCTGCCATTCTCTATATTTCTTGCAAAATTGATAGCGGTTCTTAACAGCATTCTGCCAAGCCCTTTTGCCTGATATTCCGGAATGACTGCAAGTGGTCCTATACAAACAATCGGTTCATCACCCTGTTCATCTAGAGAGCATCGGATACATCCTATTGCTCTATTCTTATGATAAAGCAACATGCAACCACCCTCAATATAATCATTGCCCTGAAGCATATTCTTTACCTGGGCTGGTGTATAAGGTGTCTCACTTCCCTTGACTGTAACAAAGGCTGCATTTCTAACCTGGCACCAGATTTCTTCATCCTGATTTCGCTTAAGAGGCCGAATCGTATAATCCTCTGGGAACTTAATCTCAGCAACAGGATCTGCATCTCTTTCCATAAGGTAGATGTAGCGTTCCACTAAGAAGTGCAAATCAACCATACGCCTCATTAATTCTTCATTTTTCATTAGAACAAATGAATTGATTTTATCCAAACCTTTCGTGTGTTTTAATATGTTCTGGAGTAAGCTATCATATACTTCAATCTCACTTATTTCTGAATGGAAAATCCGGAATCTGGATTTTTTAGCTCTTATACTATTTTCATCAATCGGGATAGAGGCAGCGGCAACAATCTTATCCTCATCGTTAATGGCAATATAGGTGGGGTTACTCTCATCCGCCTGGAATTTTTCCAGGTCTTCATCATATAATAAAGAATCGTCTAGCTCCCCTCTATGAGCGATACAATAATCAATAAGGTCTTTTCTTCGCTCCTCGGTTAATTCAATGATTTTCATAAATTTTCTCCTAATCCTGCTCGTGTGGGTTTGTCTGACCTTTACTAGTAAAAGTCCCCCCATGATAGCAATAATAAGTCTTAGCCTTTAGTGCCCATAAGTAATCCATAGATTTTGTGGCTTCCTCCAGGTCCAGCGTAAACTGCGGGTTAGCAATAACCGGCCTGCCCTCCTCGAGAGCAATTGCATCACCGGTAATAACAATTGATGCACTTTCCATAAGAAGTGAAATATGTCCGGGTGTGTGACCAGGTGTCGCAAGTATCCTGCAGCCTCCGCACCAATCCATATAATCTCCATCCTGTAATAATTTGTCCACTTTGACTGGCTCTACCCGGCGCAGCATATCACAGAAGGCCTTGCCAAACTCCTGCTGCTCGGGTGGAAGTACATGCTGCAATTCTTCCGCCTGACGTAAGCGCAGCGGCTTTTCCTGGGCCGATATATATGGTGCCTCCAAGGCTGAAGCGTATATCTTCATATTAGGATTTCTCCTTTTCAGGTCTGCTGCGGCTCCCATATGGTCATGGTCATGATGAGTAAGTACAAGTGTTGTTAATTGCTCTATGGAAACCCCGTATTGCTGCAGCTCCTGTTCCAGTATTGGCAGTGAGCCGATATAACCGCAATCAACAAGCACAATATTGTCTCTATCCCAGAGTAAGGTTGGATATACGGTATTGTCCGTATCTCCAAATTGCATCCTTAAGCATAAATTTAGTATTTTATAATCCACAATTGCTGATCCCTCCTACTGTATTCTATCCGATCAGCTCATAGGGTTATATACCAAAAACAACTATAATCAAAAACCACATAAAACCGATGGGCGTGAAGCGGCTAAAAACGCCTATAACTCCGCATAGGTTTGCCGTAAAACCCTTGTATAATAGGGCTTTTTTTGTATTGTGTTATTCGTATACGCAGCTTCTTAAAACATCATTTATCATGTCTGGGCACCACGGGCACCAAAATCGCAACCATAACTGATATGGCTTTAAAAGCATAGGTTTGTATTTATTAATAACCTCTTTTTGAAAACATAGGTATGACCTTTCTTTTATGCCGTACCACCCATAATAATCATCCATTAGCCCAGAGTTCTGATAGATTGACAGTAGAACTCTGAGGTTGCAAATTTTTCGGTAGCAAATCAACTTGTACTAAAACAGGAAAATTGGATGCGACACCAGTAAAAATACAAGCACCTTGAGGTAACACCGAAATCATCTCATACGATGTGTTATCGATAAACGCTACTGCTTTCCCTATTGAGCGAATATCTTCATTATTAACT
>JAJUHH010000130.1 GCA_029267975.1 Clostridiales bacterium | reverse complement strand
GACCAGGACGGCAGGATCTGATCGTCCTTATATCTGGGAATCAGGTGAATATGAAAATGGAATATGGTCTGACCAGCTGCTTCGCCATTATTTTGCAGCAGATTAATACCTTCACAGTCCAGTTTTGCCTTCATTGCCTTAGCAACCTTGCGGGCAACAAGCAAAGCCTTAGCAGCTGTCTCATCATCCAGTTCATAAAGGTTGGGACTATGCTTCTTAGGTAAAAGGATCACATGGCCCTTGGCTGCCGGAAAAATATCCAGAATTGCCTTAAAATCTTCATCCTCGTATACGGTTGCCGAAGGAATCTCTCCGGCAATTATCTTGCAAAAAATACAATTACTTTCCATAAAGCACCTCCTGTGTCGATTACTGTTCCATTCTTATGATTGCAAGAACTTCCATTATTTGATAACATAAGTATTAGTGTGATAGCACGAGTTAGCAGTGTCTATGAAACACCTTCATCAAACAAATAAAGGGGGCAGATGAATGCTATCCGAGTTAACCTATGACGCCCTTGCCAGCATGATTAAAGTCAATCCTGAGCTGGAAGCCATCATTCAGGCAATCCAGTCTGACAACAAAAAAACAACCTCCATGCTTGTGCATGAGCTTCGTAATCCTCTATCCCTCTTAAAGGGTACCATACAGTACATAGAGATGAAGCATCCCGATGTAAAGGAATATAAATATTGGGATCAGATCCAGGACCTAATCAATGACATGGAGCGTATTATGCAGGATGCTTCTATGTTAAATAACTCAACCATCCTAAAAAAAGAAGATACCGACTTAATTGATCTTCTGAGGGGAATTGTAAATAACTTTATGCCTCAAGCCATTACCCAGAACATTGACCTGGCTCTGGAGGTTTCCCCTGGCTGTGAAGAGCTCCTAAGCTCCTATTATTGTGACGGTGGAAAACTGAAACAGGTTTTCACTAATATGATTAAGAACGCTTTTGAAGCAACAAAGCCCGGTGATTTTATTCACATCGCTATAGGGCTGGACCAGTCCAGTATTCCTGCAAAGCTATACATTACATTATCCAATAATGGCCAGCTCATACCGGAAGCTGCGCTTGAAAATATCTTTAAACCCTTTGTATCCTACAAAAAGGGTGGAACAGGTGTTGGACTGGCCCTTGCCAAGAAGGTGGTTGACCTGCATTACGGAAGCATCTCTGTGGCATCTACGGATTCTCTGACAACCTTTACTATACTGCTTCCCATATAAGATAACATCACGTGATGGTTATGTGACGACTTAAGTTATATTGAACTGGAATACCTGATCAAAGCTGCGAAGGGTTTTAAAATTACCCTTTGCAGTCAGGTCTCCTGACATAAATGCACCCTGAAAGGTTACTCTGCCAAGCACCAGCTTATTCATTACTGTGCTGGTTGTTTTAGCGATGACATCCGCATCTGCTTTTTCTCCATAATAGCATTTCAGCTTCTTATTATCTACTTCGATCACAAGATTTTTCTTGGTATCGGAGATTTGGATGCAATAGGAGGCCACAAAGTCATCTAAGGGATGGAAATTATCTCTCAGGTTCTTGATAAACTCCTGATTATTGTCGCTTTCCTTATTACTATCAAGCATTTCCTTAAATAATTGTGTCAGCTCTTCAATATCTTCCTTCTGCTTCTTTACATAGGTATCATCTGATACATAAACCGACAACTGCTCACTTTCCTGAGGTGTCAGAACGATCGAGCTGCCGTGCATAACATTCTGTTTAATTGCATTATTACTAGTGGGAAGTATTTTTATCTTCTGATGTATCGTCCGGTAAAAATCCTCTGCCTTCTTCTCTATGATCTTAGCATAGTCCTGATTTGTTTCAAACTCTACATGATTTTCCACATAAGCACTTAGACCGCTGATAGGAATACCGCCCAATATCTCCCAGGCTTTGGTCAAATAAAGCTCTGCATCCCTCTCACCGTAAGTACTTGCAATTGCTATGGGCATCATATAGAGCTTACTGAGATTGTCCTTATCCGCATAGAACCAGCAAGCATCCAGAAACTGCTGCATCAATCCGCCAATACCAAACCAATCCACAGTGGTTGCAAGAATAACTCCGTCAGCTTCCTTTAATGTCTTGGGAAGCATAGCGATCGCATTTTTTTCCTCATAGAGGTTGTACCTGGTGACCTTTACCCTGATTTCTTCCAAGACTGCGGTTAGCTTGCTGATCACATAAAGCGTCGGATCCTCAATCAACCCTCTTCCACCATAATAAATGTTAACTTTCATTCACTAATCTCCTTTTATGTCGATAAACCAGTGCTGCTGCCGCAAAGCCCGCCAGAAACCCGCCCACATGAGCCGCCTGGTCAATTTGGGCATTTGCTATTCCTCCGTACAAGCTAAACAGGACAAAGAACATCATCTGTCTGCTGCTGATATTCCTCATCCGTCCCCGGCTGCGAAGAACAATATATAACATGGCACCTATTAAGCCAAATATCGCACCGGAAGCACCGATCGAATATACCGAGTTCTCGGTAAAATGTCCCTGTTCTTTCCACATATTATAACTTATGGAAGTAATCCCTGCAAGAATTCCTGCACTAAAATAAATAAAAAGGAACTTAAGCTTTCCCAGCACCCGTTCCAGCTTATCCCCTACACAAAAAAGCACCAGCATATTATTGCCCAGATGGCTGAAATCTGCGTGCATAAACATAGCACTAAGGAGCCTGTAATATTCCTTATGATCTGTGATATAGTACCAGGAGAGCGCCCCCTCCGCCAAAATTCTATGCTCCCCGCCTGGAACAGGCGCAAATTGCATGAAGAGGAATATAATCACATTCAGAAGAAGGATGCCTGTATTCACAGGAGAGAGATTGTTCTTCAGGGTATGGATCAGGTTACCCTTCTTGCTTTCATTGCTATAGGAAGGGGTATCAGCCATAGCACTGTTTATAGTGCTTCCCTCATAGTGTCCCTCATAGTGTCTCTCTGTGTGATTATCCTCCCTGCTTAACTCCTCCTGAGCCAAAAGTTCTTCTATGTGGCTGCGCAGCTCCGAGAATTCACTTGATTGAGTCTCATAGATCATCAATCGATGATAGGTCAGGTCAATGAGCCAGTGACTATCCTGAATGTTCTCAATACATAAATGCTTATCACGGCTGCTATCCGCTGTTAGAATCAGACTCAGCAGCCTGATGGGCTGAGGATAGGCGCTTTGTAAATTTCCCTTAAGCTGACTCAGAAGGTACTCATACTGTTCCTTTGAGAGCACATTTTCCTTGCTGCATCGTATCACAGAGACCACAGAAAGCTCTGTATCCTCCCCGCGCTGATACAGATAAATCCAGGGAACATTAGAATTTCTTCTTACATAGCCCATACCCCTCAGTCTTACTTCAATTCTTTCTTCTATCATAATTATCCTTTACTACTTCATAATTAATCTTCCCAGGCGAAGGATCGCTTCACTGCCTTTTCCCAGCCTGAGATCAAGCGTTCCCGCTTCTCCTGCGTCATATTCGGATGGAAGGTCTCTGCCAAAGCCCAATTACGCCTGATCTCCTCCTGATCCTTCCAAAATCCTACGGCAAGCCCGGCAAGATATGCCGCTCCCAAAGCGGTCGTCTCAATGCAATCCGGCTTATGAACCTCAGTATTTAAAATATCTGCCTGGAACTGCATGAGAAAACGATTGGCACAAGCTCCGCCGTCTACCTTCAGCGCCTTCAGGGAAATTCCCGAATCACCCTCCATAGCTTTTAGAACCTCCAGTGTCTGATAAGCAATGGATTCCAGGGTGGCCCTGATAATATGATTTCTGTTGCAGCCTCTTGTAATACCCACAATAGCCCCTCTAGCATATTGATCCCAGTAGGGTGCTCCAAGGCCTGCAAAGGCAGGTACCACATAGACACCACTGGTATCCTCAACCTGCAGGGCATACTTCTCACTCTCCGCGGCAGTTCGTATTAACTGTAATTCATCCCTGAGCCACTGTACGGCTGCCCCCGCTACAAATACACTGCCCTCCAGAGCATATTGCACTTCGGTTCCGGTAGATGCCGCAATGGTAGTAAGGAGGCCATGTCTGGAAGTGATTCTGTCTCTGCCGGTATTCATTAAAAGAAAGCAGCCGGTACCGTAAGTATTCTTCACCTCACCCTTGGAATAGCAGCACTGGCCAAAGAGGGCAGCCTGCTGATCTCCCGCTGCTCCTGCAATGGCAATCTCCTCACCAAAGACAGAACGATCCGTAACTCCATAGACACAGCTGGAGGGCTTTACCTCTGGAAGCATCTGAATGGGAATATCAAGCTCTGCAAGAATTTTTTCATCCCAGGTCAGCCTTTCAATGTCAAATAACATGGTTCTGGAAGCATTGGTGTAATCGGTGACATAGGTTTTTCCCTTGGTCAGATTCCAGATGATCCAGGTATCTACTGTACCGAATAAGAGCTCCCCTGCTCTTGCCTTCTCTCTGGCCCCTTCCACATGATCCAGGATCCATTTAATCTTGGTACCTGAAAAATAAGCATCCGGTATTAAACCGGTGTGTTCCCTCATATAAGGCTCCAAGCCCTTCTCCTTCAGCTCCTCGATCATATCAGAGGTTCTGCGGCACTGCCATACAATAGCATTATAGACAGGGTGTCCTGTTTCTTTGTCCCAGACAATAGTTGTTTCTCTTTGATTGGTAATACCGATAGAAGCAATCTCTTCCGCAGCAATACCAAGCTTAGCCATTGCTTCAGAAGCAACAGAAACCTGGGAGGACCAGATTTCCATGGGATCATGCTCCACCCAGCCGGGCTGGGGATAGATCTGAGTAAATTCCTTCTGCGCAATGCTTTTCATCTTTCCCTGTTTATCAAAAATAATACACCTTGAAGAGGTTGTTCCCTGATCAAGTGCCATAATATACTGTTTCATATAAACCCTCCATCTATTCTTTTTACCTTCTCTACAATGAATAATATCTTTTCACCAAATGAATAAGCTTCTTTAGCTACCGATACCTATATCCCTTTATACTTAAATTCCATATACTTAAATCCCCATAATTGCCGTAACCATGGCCACAACCGCCCCAATCGCAAGGATAATCTCTAAAAATAATAAGAGCCCAAATAAAAGCTGTTTGACAAAACCATCCTTTTTCATGGTAAGCAGCATCCATAAGGTATTGACAATTAAGTCGGCAGAAAATAAGAACAGGGTTAGTCCTTTGACTACTGCATTATTTAACAGAACTGAAAGCAGCAGCAAAGCAAGCAGGACTGCCGCTTGTATGATTTCATAGCGTCTCTTCAAATATGTACCTCCATTCCCGTAAACCCCCAAGTATTTTACCAATATTGTACCACTTTCGTTCCATTTTTTACAATAGTAAGTAAGGAAAGCGGTCTTTCTTCCTGGTCTTTCCTTTTTTTCCTTGACTTTCCCGGATACATGGCTTAGATTGAAACTGTAGCCGATACATTTTAAGTTTACTCATGGAGGCAGCTATGGAAGAGATAAAGCAAATTCTTAGTATGTTGTTAGTGCTAGTCTATCTCTTGGGCAGAGGCATGCTATTGTGGATAGTAGCCAATTTTATCGGTAGAAAGCTTCGCTTTGCAGAACACTTTTTATCCTTCCTAAGTCTGTTCCGCCGAAGATAGAAAGTTGAAGATAGAAAATCGAAAAAGGCCGATGAAACTGGTTTGCAATTGTATCAGAACTACATAGATGGATTTTCTGAAGTACATAAATTAAATCATCTTTTCTCCGCAAATTGATAGGTCAAATTAGCCAGAGCGATCTCATCCCCAAGCTTTATCTCCTGCTTGGTGTAGGTCTGCAGCTCGACACCGTTTACAAAGGTGCCGTTGGTTGAATTCAGATCGGTAATATAGTATAGCTCCTCTTCCTTGGTAAGCTTTGCATGAAAGCGGCTGATTCCATTATTCTCAAGATAATAATCAACATTCTTCTTAAGCTTCCCTATGAAGAAAGGGAACTCCCTGATCGGAATGGACGCATATTCCTCTTCCTTAAGAGAGCGCAGCATAAGACCTTGCTTCTTTTGCAAGGGTGGCGCAATATCATTCAATAAGCAGGTCGGATGATTATCCTCCTCAGAGTCCTGTTCACAGTCTTCTTTATAGATCAATTGGTCAGACTTTATTATGACCTTACTGCTTTCATACTCCTTTTCAGGCTCTTTTTTCAGGCTGCTTATATTTACCCTCCATAGAGGGCTCTCATTATGACTGGCATAGGCTATTCTTGGATCCAGATATTCAACCTGTGGAACGATCTTAGACAGCTTGTTTTTCTTATCCCATATTTTATGCATGAGGTAGCCTTCGGTACAAAGGATAATCAAGATGAGCCCCAGCATTCTGCCATATTCCATCCGGTCACCATAAGCATTATATAAAAATCTGTTTTGAAAGCCAAGGACAAGCGCCAATACACCTACGCATAGGCAAATACCTGTATAAACATAAGAAGTGACCGGAAAGACCAGGATTTCTTGTTCACTTTCAATCCGTTCCTGCATAATAGGGATATCTTGCTCCACTTTCTTTGTCCGGTGCTCATTGGACCATATTCCTTCCCTCTTCTTCTCCTCATACTTCATCTCCTCACACTTTCTGTCATCACTCTTCCTGTCTTCACATTTCCTATCTTCATACTTCTTGTCCTCATACTTCTTGTTCAAATACTTTTTACTTTCTTGCCTTAAGCCCTCCAGTATCACACTATCTTGCCTTGAGCCTTTTTCCTGCTCCTGCCCGGATCTTTTTCCCCACTCTGTTTTCCCCCCTTGGAAGGGAACTTCAAGCCCTTCCTGTATCTTCCGGAGCGTAAAGCCTTCCTCTCTGCTTACACCATATAACTGATAAACCAGCATTACCGCATCCTTATCATTATAATCTACCTTATTCATCAGATATTCTAATAAGCAAATCATCTGCTCCTTAATATCCTTGTTATAACCGGGCAGATAACATAGGGAAACTTTATTACTTATCAGGTCATAAAAGATAAGCTCCGGTGTCAGCACATAGTCATCCTCCGGAAGCAGATATTCATAAGTATTCTCAATTGTCTCCATAACGTCTGTCAGCAGAGACTTCACCTTAAAAAGCGATAGCGTCGATTTGTCATATAGGTTCCGTATGGACTGCCTTCCGGTGATATCATAGTAATAGGATGTTAAGTTGTCCATAGACCTTCTTTCCATAGGAAGTAGTCCCTGAAGCACCTGCTGCTCAAGCATTTGAATGCAATAAGGCTGCGCCTGGAACTCTTCACCTTCAGTAATAACCATATAATTGTGTCTTAAGTCCTTCTTAAACTCAACTTTCATATCATACCCCCTGTTTCTTCATGCCCATTTGCTATCTGACAGTGGAAAGAAATTCTTCAACCATATCCTTAAATTCTTTTACCCCCTTTATCTGCGAAGCAGTATCCAGAATTACTTCATATTGCCTTATGGCATCGGCAGGATTATGAATTGGATATTCCTTAGATATGCGTCGACGGGCTAGTCTTTCAAAGAGAAAGCGAAGCAAGGGCATCCTCACACTTGTATATAGCTCTGCTTCCAGCTTCCAGTAAGCACCGGTAGCCTCAAGGGTTAGGTTTCTTATCTTTGATAAGAATAATCCCTCTGATAATCCTTGCTGTATATAGATCCGAAGCTGTTCCTCTTCTCTCCTTATATCCTTTGTGGACTGATACAAAATGCCCTTCTCTCCAAGGTTCTCGTAAACAATCCTCCCGCTGTTATAATCT
>JAJUHH010000129.1 GCA_029267975.1 Clostridiales bacterium | reverse complement strand
GACACACCTGCATAGCAGGTGGTTTATTTTTATTGCGATACAAAAAAATGCACTTATTTGTCAGGCTCCGCTGCCTGACAAAAAGTGCACCATCGTCTACCGAAACATTATTCTTGTAAATTTATCCATTGATAAGCTTAATTATAGCATCCAGGCAAGGCTTTGTCCATAGGACAGTCTATAGATCAGTCCAAAGATTAGGCCATAGATCCGCCCAGGAGCATGAGTCCTTTCTTTTTGGAATAATAATAGACATGATCTGAAAGCACTTCCTCAGGTGCAACCTGGGTTTCGTTGATTTCCCTTATCATATCACTGTATTCCCTCCACCTGCTATGATCGGAAGCCGGCAGCAGGATAAGTTCATGGATACTGCTGGGGAAGATATAGAAATCAGATTTAATTTGATCAGAAAAATCAGACAAAACCTTATGATATAGCAGACAGGCAGCTCCATTAATCCCCTTATCATTGGTCAGAATATACATAGCTTCTCTTTCTCTCTTAAAAGAGTCTGCTCCGTCTCCCAGAGCATCACTTACTCCCGTTCCCTGAAAGTCCATTTCCTCAAGCAGTATTCCCCTAATTACCTCCTCCATGCTTTTAATACAGCTGGGAAGCAATTGTCTGGTATTCTCTGCGGCCAAGGCATGAATTTCCTCTGCATTTGTCTTCCATTGCTCCATATGCTCGTTGCTTATACGTATCGTTCCAATGCCATCCTCCTCATCCCTTACCACACAATGATAGGTAACTGCAAGATCCAGATACTTTTTATGAGGGATGTTGTCAAGCAGTTGTCGGTTTTTATCGTAGTTTACCAATCGGTAGATGATATGATGTTTCAGCTGCTCAAAGCTATAGTGAAAGTTCTCATCCACAATTGGTGTAAGGCAGCTCTGGTAAATTCCACAAATACGTTCCACCAGTTCCTGTGTCCCCACCCCTTGTCTGTAGGCCTCATAGTAAGGCTTCAAATAGATATTAGGGGCAAAGTTCCTGCCTTCCTTCAGCAGCACAAGGCTGTCCAGCTCCAGTGAATTATTCTTTGTAACCTTAATAATCCGGGCATGATACTCCTTTCCCATTTTTTGCGTTACCAGGGTAAGAAGCTGATTGATAAAGTAACCGTACTCTGCCGTAGTTTCCCTAACGACTTGAATCATAAACCGACGACCTCCTTAGAATTGAATATGATTGCATAACAAGACCATTATGCGACGATGTAATGATGCAGTTTGAACTGATATAGATAACCAGCAGCACTTGGAACCATAAAGAAATAACTATTGTGGGTAACCGAGCAAGAAAACAGCCCCAAAGAGTAAAGAAGAAATTAGAAGCGATAGAAAAATAGTAACAGAAAGAAGAGTAAGATGCAAGAAATATTGCACCATATTTTTACATAAATATTTTTAGATATTTTGTTACTTTTGTAGAAGTTTGAAGCTCAATCTTATCCACCCTATTCACCTTATTCCAATTCCATGACTATATTATTAAGCAACGCATGAAAGCTTCCTCATGAAGCTTCCTTCATGCCCCTTTCACCTTAATCAGCATACCTGCTGCTGACTGCTATGAGTACCTGCGACGGAGCATAAAAGGTCCACATGAGAATCGAGGACACTGAATCAATCAAAAAAGCAAGCTGCTCCGGAAGTAGAATAAAAGCGGACAGATTATATAGCCCTACATTAATATCACAAAAGAGAAACAGAAGCATTCCCCATGCATACAGGATATTGCCTTTATGCCCGGGGGTGGCATGCGCAAGCCTTATGGCTGTAACAACATTGGATAAGATCAGGATAAAATAATAAATCGAAGTAACCGATAGTAGTTCCAGAGATATGTGCCTGGCTGCTAATACCATACAAACACAAAGAGCCCCAAGGATCTGCAGGACAAATCTCTTCAAATAGCTGCAGACCATCTGTCGAACCCTTTTGCCTTGAAAATCTGACTCCTGATCAAATGACTTCGATGCTTCCCTATCAGTTTCCTGCGCAAAAGACTTCGAAGGTACTCTTTCAGTCTCCTGCTTGAGAATCAGCAGACGAATGCTGTATAAATGCTGTACCAAGATAAAAACCATGACACCATAGAGATAGTAATCTAAAAGCAGTAAATAAAGATCCGCCAATAAGGTAAATAACTGGGCTGCCTTCACAAAACGAACCGTGCCTTTGCCGGCAAGAAGCGCATAGCAAAAGCACAGTATGATCACAAGATATTTGATTTTATTGGATAAGGCGGTGTCACTGCCCGTAACATCCAGGGCAAGGAAGGTAACATACAAGACCCCTTGAAGAAAAAGGAATATGCTTTCCATGCTCCGCTTTTTCAAAGGTTTCACCATTCTCATACCCATCTGCCCCTTATATAAGATATGTTGCCAATAATGTAGGATCGTAAAATTCAGTTAACAAAAGTTTAAACTTATATTATGAAATCTTATTCTTCAGGATCATTTCTGCCCTATCCTGAGGAACCGGTTCGCTATAGAAGTATCCTTGTGCCTTATCACAATTGGCAGCCTTTAAAAACTGCTCCTGATCAAAGCTTTCCACACCTTCTGCAATAACAAAAAGATCAAGATTTCTGGCCAGACTAATAATGGTCTGAATAATCTTTTGATCACTTTCATCCTCCATTACAGTATCAAGGAAGCTCTTATCAATCTTTAAGTTGCTAACCGGCAATCTCTTCAGATAGCTCATAGAGGAATAGCCCGTTCCAAAGTCATCCAATGAGAAATTCACTCCCAGCTTGCGAAGCTCTTCAATGGTCTTGATGGTATAATCAATATCATCCAAGGCAACACTTTCCGTGATCTCCAGCTCCAGATGAGCAGGCTCGATTCCGGTCTCCTCAATAATATCATAAACTGTTTTTACAATATCTCTATCCTTAAATTGTCTTGCAGATAGATTTACCGCCATAGTAATATCGGGATAATGCTTTGTCCACTCTTTTAATTGGTAGCAGGCAGTACGAAGCACCCACTTACCGATTGGTATGATCAGCCCTGTTTCCTCCGCCAAATAGATGAATTCATCCGGCGCAATCATTCCCCGCTCCGGATGCTTCCAGCGGATCAAGGCTTCAAAGCCCACTACTTTTTTGGTTTCCAGGTTCATCTGAGCCTGATAAAACAGTACAAATTCTTCCCGTTCTATTGCCTTACGAAGCTCTGACTGAATCTCGATCTTTTCTGTCAGCTTCTGATTAAAGGAATAATCAAAATAAGCGTGTGTGTTTTTACCATTTGCCTTAGCCACATACATAGCTGCATCTACATTCTTGATCAAGGCTTGAGAATTCTTGCCATCCTTGGGTGCAAAAGCAACACCGATACTTACAGTGACAAAGTATTCTTTGGTGGATAACACAAAGGGATAGCTGAATACCTTTTTGATCTTCTTTATCTTCTCCTCATAGGTTACTGTATCATCCAAATTCTGGGTGAGAATAATAAATTCGTCACCACCGATCCTGGCAAGATAATCATTCTCATCCATTGCCTGCTTCAGACGGTGGGTAACATCGATCAAAAGCTCATCCCCGTAAGAATGTCCTAAGGTATCATTGATATTTTTAAAATTATCAATGTCAATATCCATAATTCCTACGGTCTCCCCACTTCGTAAGGTCAGCATAATGCTATCGAGCATTTCAGTAAAGGCCGTACGATTCGGAAGCTCTGTCAGATAATCACTATAAGCGAGCTTCTTCATGTTTTCCTTATTTTTATTCAGTTCCTCATATTTGATCGATAGCTCGTCCAGGGAAGTGAGTGCAGAGTTGCATGTTTCCTCAAGCTCCTGATACCGTTCTTTAATCTCTTTGTTTTCCTCTTCCGTAAGATTTTTAGCGCGTATTTCAAATTTCAGACGTACCCACAAAACAACTAGCAGCAGTATAAGCATAGCAACAGCTGCAATTAAGGCTAATCCGGCTGATCGATCAATCACAAAATATCCCATAGGTCCTCCAATACGTTCCCCAATGCGTATTATCATTTGTCATTTTGAAAGATACTTATCTATTCCGGCAGCAGCCGCCTTTCCTGCCCCCATAGCAAGGATTACTGTCGCTGCTCCTGTAACTGCATCGCCTCCGGCAAACACGCCTTCTCTCGATGTTAAACCGGTTTCCTCATCTGCAATAATACACTTATGTCTGTTCGTATTCAAGCCTTTTGTTGTGGCTGCAATCAATGGATTTGGACTGGTGCCCAAGGCCATGATCACCGTATCCAGCTCTAATACAAATTCTGAATCCTTTTTCTCCACAGGTCGACGTCTTCCGCTCTCATCCGCTTCGCCCAGTTCCATTTCCACGCAGCGCATGCCGCAAACCCATCCATTATCATTTACAAGAATTTCTGTTGGATTGGTTAGGAACTTAAAGATGACGCCTTCCTCCTTAGCGTGATGAACCTCCTCTACTCTGGCCGGCAGTTCTTCTTCTCCCCTGCGGTAAACGATATAAACCTGGGCTCCCAGTCGTAAAGCTGTTCTGGCGGCATCCATTGCTACATTTCCACCACCTACCACAGCTACCCTGGTCCCTGCAATAATGGGTGTATCATAATTCTGATCAAAGGCTTTCATCAGATTACTTCTGGTTAGATATTCGTTGGCGGAAAACACACCGTTGGCATTCTCCCCCGGAATCCCCATGAACTTAGGAAGACCCGCTCCTGTGC
This sequence comes from Clostridiales bacterium, assembly GCA_029267975.1. Taxonomy (GTDB): domain Bacteria; phylum Bacillota; class Clostridia; order Lachnospirales; family Lachnospiraceae; genus Mobilitalea. The sequence goes on along the minus strand of JAJUHH010000129.1, from coordinate 3,077 downwards.
CGATAAAGACGGCCTCAAAGCCTTCCTCCTCCATCAGTTCATCAATGGTCACTGACTTACCAACAATCACATTGGTTTCTATCTTAACCCCAAGCGCCCGCAAATTATCAATTTCCTGTTTTACTACCTCATCCTTAGGTAGTCGAAACTCCGGAATGCCATAGACAAGCACTCCACCCGGCTCATGCAGGGCTTCAAAAATGGTCACATCATAACCGAACTTTGCCAGATCTCCTGCACAGGTTAATCCGGCAGGACCTGCACCGATGACCGCTACCTTCTTGCCCTTTTTCGTCTTGGGTGGCTCAGGCTTGATCTGATGATCCCTGGCCCAGTCAGCAGCAAAGCGCTCCAGCTTACCAATGGATACCGGGTCGCCCTTGATACCACGGATACACCTTTCCTCACATTGTGTTTCCTGGGGGCATACTCTTCCGCAGACAGCAGGGAGTGCCGAATAATTGCTGATAATCCGAAAGGCTTCTTCCGGATTGCCATCCCTTATTTGCTTGATAAATCCTGGAATATCAATGGAGACAGGGCATCCCTGAATACACTTGGCGTTCTTGCACTGTATGCAGCGAGAAGCCTCTTCCATGGCTTCCTCCAGATTATATCCATAACAAACCTCTTTAAAATTCTTTGCTCTAATCTCAGGAGCCTGCTCCCTGACAGGCACTCTCTTTAATACATCCATGTAATCAAATCCTCCCTAATTAAGGGCAGTAACAACCCTTCAATAACTCGCAAAATATTGCGAAATCATCATACAACACAGTCCGGATGATGATGGGTGCTTCCTTCCTTCTCACGAAGCAGGAGCTTACCTTCCTCTGATTTATACATGGAAACCCTCTTCATAGCCTCATCAAAATTTACCAAATGACCGTCAAACTCCGGTCCATCCACACAGGCAAACTTAACCTCATTTCCTATCGTCAGCCTGCAGGCTCCGCACATACCGGTTCCGTCAACCATAACAGGGTTCATGCTGACAATGGTCCTAATTCCAAGCTCCTTGGTCAGCTGACTGACAAATTTCATCATGATCATGGGTCCGATTGCGACCACAAGATCATATTTTTTGCCCTGATGATTGATCAGATCCTTCAGGCAATCATTGACATTACCCTTAAATCCATAGGAACCATCGTCTGTAGCGATATAAAGATTGGCCACCTGGGACCTTACTTTGTCTTCCAGAATGATCAGATCTTTATTTCTTGCACCAATGATACAGTCAACGTCGTAACCGTTCTCCTTCATCCATTTCACCTGGGGATAAACCGGTGCTGTTCCTACCCCTCCGGCAATGAAGAGGATATTCAACTTCCTTAACTCTTCTTTCGGCAGGTCAATCAACTCAGATCTATGTCCCAGAGGACCAGTAAAATCACGGAAGGCTTCCCCTTCTTCATATGTAGCCATTAATTTTGTGGAAGAACCAAGGGCCTGAAATACAATCGTAACAGAACCCTCTTCCCGATTATAATCACATATGGTTAAAGGGATTCGTTCCCCCTTCTCATCCATCTTAACAATGACAAATTGGCCGGGATAGCAGTTCTTTGCGACTCTTGGAGCTTTAATATCCATCAGATATATAGAATCAGTAAGACGTTCCTTCTTCAGGATGGTGTATTGAAAACGTTCAGCCATTGAACTTACCTCTTTCTCCATGTGAATCCTTGTGCAAATAGGTATAGAATATTTAGATACATTATAAAGGAGATAATATGAAAAATCCAGAAATATTTTAGAAAAGGACCTAAATCCTGATGCTTCTTGTAAGATCGAACATAGTGGCATAAAATTGTCAGCGATATGCACAATTTCACAAGAAAGTCTGAATTTAAGTCCTATAGAAACATTTACTGTCTGAATACTTAGGAAGGAACCGTCAAGCGTTCCCGCTTCTGAGTCAGGATCTTACGAAATGCCTCATAATGTTCATACTCCGCATCCTTATCAACCCTTCCTCTTCCGAGACGGTCACACAAACATAATAAAGCAAGCTCCTCCACATCCACTTTCCTAAGCAAGCCTTCCATATCAGCAAAGGGAAGGTCCTTTAGGACATAAAGGATATGCATATGATAGCGTACCAATACAGAAACGGCCCGGATAAAGTCCTTCTCCAAACCAAACTGCTCTAAAAAAGCAAAAGCCAATTCTTCTCCCACTTTATCATGGTCATAGGAGGTCAGCCTTCCTCTGCGGATTTTTGTTGTATCCGGCTTTCCGATATCATGCAGCAGTGCAGCCCACATAAATACCTTAGGGTCTCTTGTCTTATCCCGAACCCTGGCCGCTTCATCCACGACTAACATTGTATGATCCCACACAACTCCCTCCGGATGATGTTTGGGCTCCTGTTTGGTATCCCGAAGCTTTATAAGCATGGAAAAGGGATATTCTGCGAGACCACCTTGCTGTGCTTGTTGATTGAGATAAACCGATGGTTTCTCATCCTCCATAAGGTGCCAGGTAATCTCATTAAAACGTTCGTATTTATCAATTTTATTCATTCCTTTATTCATCTTTGCGGATCCATGGGGCTGGCTTTTTTATGGCCCGTCTTCTCCTTACCCTGAAGTTCAGGAACCGGTTCTGTTTCATTCCTTTTTACATGCATTCTCTGCCTGCCTTCGGTACCATGGGGCTCTGTCACATCCGGTCTTCTCATTCCTGCTTTCGCCATACTGCTCACGCTTCCTTTCTTGCACAGGATTCTTACTCCGACAATATACTTATATCAGCATTTACTAAGCTACAAAATTTAATTTGCATACTCTTATCGACATACTTTATTCTACTTGCTTTATTTAATTTAGCCTGTTTTATTTACAGATATTAACAACACTCTTTATTTTATATACTTCATATAACATACTAGATATCATTATGCTTCACGGATTGCTTTTTCGCTGTCCTGTTTTTATTCTTTGCTTCTTCGTCAGCGATTGTCGTTTGTCCGTTGGCTTTTTTCTCTCTTACATCCTTTTTATCTATTTGACTGTCTTTTGGCATCTGTAATCCAGCCTCCTTTCTATCCTGCTCCCTATCAAATAAATTTT
>JAJUHH010000128.1 GCA_029267975.1 Clostridiales bacterium | reverse complement strand
GATGCGCAGGGACTGTTCTACGGACTTGACCAGATCTTCTTTCATGATATAAGCACGGATTATCGGCAAAATGCCATAGAGAAGGTAAGTAAATATTCCATGCAGGAATTTGCTTATCAGGTGGAGAAGGTCTATCAGCTGGTGATGTCCAGAGACAGAGTATTCCAAAAGCGTCCTGACTATGACAATAAAAGAATATAGCAAAGATGGGAAATATTACTCAGTAAGAAAAAATTAAACATTTCGACATGATTTTGACATTATCCTTATGTTATGATACGATATATAGTAGGAAAACTGTGTATACCTAGGGTAGGCGCAGTAGAAGTACGATAGGAGGAAGAGGAATGAGAAGTAGATTTATAAAGAAACTGGTTCTGCTGCTGATATTAGTACTTTGTGTACCAATGATGTGGAATCAAAGCACCACCGTAGCAAGTGCTGCAACTACTCCGAAATTTGCCAAGAGCAAAGTAGAGCTTGTCGGTGTGGGACAGGTTTATCAGTTGGAAATCAAGGACAAGGTGTCAGGCAGTAAATACAAATGGTCATCCTCCGATACCAAAGTCGTTAAGGTTTCCAGTAAAGGTGTCCTGACTTCGGTAAAGGGTGGTACTGCAACTATTAAGTGTAAGATTACTTATCCTTCAAAGAAGACAAAAACACTTTCCTGTAAAGTTACTGTAACGGTACCGGCAACTGAGATAAAGATATCCAATGCCACAGAGGTTAAGGGCGCTCATGTTATGACCCTGGGCTCCTCCTTTGACTTTGATACCGTGATTACCCCGACGACCACTACAGATAAGGTTTATTGGTTTGTAGGACATGGTGATAAAGACAGCATTCGTATTGATGATGCCGAGAACGGTGTGGTAACTGCCACTAAGATTGGTAAGGTTACTCTGTATGCAAGTGCTGTTAAGACTGCGACTGCAGCGGAAGCAAAGAAGAGCCTGATTAATAGTGCCATTATAATTGAAGTGGTTGAACCTACCGCCACAGTCAGGAGTGCTGATATTATCAGCTCCAATGAAATCAAGGTAGTATTTGATAGTCCCGTTGATAAGAGTACAGTAATAGATGCAAGCAACAAGTTAACAAGTAATGTTTCCTTATCCATGGTCAGCGGATCAACGACAGCAGATCCGGGAACCTTAACACCCAGCCTGTCTGCGGATCTGACAACCTTAACAATTACCTCCAAGAACACCCTAAGCGGTGTCTACGGAATTAATTTTACCAACGGAATTAAGACAACAGGTGGCGTTCCGCTGGAGCCATATTATAAGCAGATCTCTTATGAGGATAAAACACCTCCGACAATGGTTGGCGTTATACTGGATGATACAGGCTTTATCAATTCAATCCAATTTTCTGAACCAATTGATATCACCAATTTAAAGGTGACCAACGCACAGCTGGCTTCAGGCTCCGGTATGCCCGAATCGGCAACCACCTCGATCCTGCTCAATAAGCTCAATTATACCTTAAGCGGAGATAAGAAAACTCTGAATATCAATTTATCGACCATCGCAGCGACGGATTATAACAAGTCATTCTCCGTAGTATTATCCGGAATTAAGGATTTAGCCGGCAATATACCTGCCAGTGTATATTTTACAGCTTATGTAAGAACCGATACTACAGCAAAGCCGCAGGCAGTACCGATTTCTCTGGTACGTACTTCCTATAATGTGGTAACTGCTTACTTTAGCAGAGGTATAAAGACACCTGGTATGTTACGTCTGAATGATGGTGGCTTCGTGACCGGTGTAGTGGATATCAATGATAACAAGAAGGTTCACTATACCATCTCTGATGCAGATACTACCTTAACCGGTGCCGTAAAGGCATTTATCGCTTACTGGGATAGCTATAATGTGGCTTCCTCCGATACATCAGCACTTACAGGAAGAACCATGAATATTAACTTTACTGCAGACACCGTACCACCAGTTCTGCTCAGCTACGAGTATGATGCAGAGAAGAGTATGCTGACCTTAACCTATAGTGAAGCAGTGAAACCATTTATCGAAAGCGGCGTAATTGTAGCTTCCATTAAGACACTGGCGGACGACATCCAGCCTGGTACCAATATCACCTATACAACAGAGGCTGTAGTAGACAACGATAACGTCGTTAAGCTAAAGCTGAATAATATGACTATCCTGGGTACATATACCTTCACACTGCAAGAAGGCTTTGTGATAGATTCATTCCGCAATAAGAGTATCAGCAGACAAATAGCAATCAGTAACGGCAGCAGTACATCCACAGAGCTTCCCGGTCCTTACTCAATTGCTCAGTCCAGCACCAATCTCAATCAGATCAATATTGAGTTTGCCCATAAGATTGATGTAGCCTCCGCTCAAAATGTATCAAACTACTCCATTGCAGGAGTGACCATTATCGCTGCACAGGTAGTGAAGAATACAAATGAGACCGGTGCCACTGTTGTATTAACAATCGCAGATAATACGGTTGAGGTTACAGTGGAACGACCCGTCTCCATTAAGGGTATTCTTGGTTATAACGGAAGCTATTCAGCGATTACCAATTACAGTGGTTACGTAACTCTGAAGGAAAATAAAAAGCCCTATCTGGTATCAACAAGCTATGACACCAGCTCAAGGGATACCATTAATATGGTATTCAGTGAGAACATTCAGGGTACGATCACTGTAAAGGTAACTGAGCTTACAACCGGTGTAGAGCTTGGCGCTACGACAAGTGTATCAGGTAATACAGCAAAGATTAAGTTAGGCTATGTACCGGCCAAAGGAACCTATATAAGAATTCAGATTCTTGCATGCGATATTACTGATGAAAGCGGCAACACCGTTGCTCCTATGAATTCGGTGATTGGTGTACAGATTTCATACTAAATAAAGCATTGACCTAATGGATTAAGGCCATGGAGCTAAGGTGCTCTCAGGGTCCCCCAGGGGACTTTGAGAGTACTTTTATATAAGAAACCCAGATAAGAAACCAAGGATAAGGAAACTTAGGAGGATTATGCTATGTATGTATTTAAGGATGAGTACCGCACGGGGATTGACAGCATTGATCAGGAACACATTAAGCTATTTGAAATCGCAGACAGGGCATACGAGGTACTAGTTGATGAATTCATACCGGATAAATACGATTACATTGTTGAAATTCTGAATGAGTTGACAGAATATGCAGAAACACACTTCAGACACGAAGAAGAGTATATGATGAGCATCCGCTACAAGAAGCTGATTTCCCATAGAGCAGAGCATGTGGAGTTCATCGAAAAGATTTCCCAGTACGATCTAAGCGAGGTTGATGAAAACCAGAAGGGTGTGATCCTTGAGCTTCTGGAATTCCTCAATGACTGGTTGATCCATCATATTCTGGAAAACGATAAGCTGATTGCACAGCAGGAATAAGAACTTACGAGAAGCACAGGACGAGATGATAATTAATAAGTTCTACAGCCAGGACCTGCCTGGACCTTGGGTAGTGTCATGAGATTTCGGATGTTGGACATCAAGCAAAATAGTGCGTAGCAGAATAGACATAAAATTCTATGTCTTTCTGCTACGCACTATTTTTACTCGCTGTCCACCATTACGAAATTCGTTTGACACTACCCAAGGTCCAGGCAGGTCCTGGTCTATTTGTAGTTTGTCTTTTAGATAAACTGTCTATTTATCTGCTTATTAATCTGTCTCTTTGTAAGGTGACTCACTTTCAGGCTATGTCCTGGCTAACTATCCATTCCTAAGCACCATTCAATTGCATTGTTTAATAGCTTCTGGAAATTCTCATGCTCCCATACACTAAGAATATGGCCTGGAGTAAGTACACACATGCGTCCTTTTTCCAGGGTGCGGGTATAGCCACCCACCTGGTCTCCACCGGTTTCGGAAGAGGTTCGGCAGAAGATATGAGCATCCTGGGCAGTAACACAGATATTATAATGTTCATCCCTGATCTCAAAATCCTCTACCCCGTTTGTAATAGGGTGGTCGCTGGTCATCTTTACCTGCACCCTGCAGCGGGGCGGATGGCCAACAAAATAATTCCCTATAAAGTTTGTATAGGCTTCCCGGGACCTGGAGGTATTACCTGCATGGACGGATAGAAATCCGCCGCCACTTCGAACATATTCTTCAAATTCCTTGGGGCCTACTTCCGTTACATTTTCATCAAACCAGGGATTCGGGTTTGAGGCATTTAACTGATTCATCTTACAATTCATGATGAGAGGGTACTTAGCAATCCATTCCGGGGTCAGAATGTCCTTCGCTGACCTAACAAGGGTCAGATTGTACTTGGAACGTAGAGGGGCAATGCCAAGCTCAATCACCTCAGCAGAATGCCACTGGTCATCACATAATACCAATACATCGATCATAATAGAGCGCTCCTTTGGTTGGACTTCCCTGTTGGTATTCAGAATACAGGGTATTGAGAATTCACTGAGGGAAGGGGGATATATTATAAGCTATATCATTTACTACTGATAATAAGCTATAAAATATCCAAGCTTATGTCAATGTAGTATCCTCTACTCAAAGGTTCTGGTGAAGATATCGCTTTTCTCCAGCAGGCTTTCCACGGTATCCAGTCCCAGCCGGTGCAGAAGCTCAATCACGTAAGGATTGTCAATGGGAGTGGGATAGGGTGCCTGATTGCCGTATTCCGCAACATTCTCACGGCCCTGCTCCTTGGGGATCATAACCCTTGGTCCGCCGACACAACCACCGACACAGCCCATGCCTTCAAAGAAATTGCCGGTAATATTACCTTCAAGAATATCATTGATCATGGCCTTGCAGGCAGGAACCCCGTCTGCCTGCCTGGTGCGAATGTGAATGGAACGATTGGGATTTAGGCGATGGAGGGTTTCACTGACGGCTTCACTAACCCCGCCGGTGTGGGCATAGATCCTTCCTGCTCGGGAGGAATGATCCTTCTCGCTTTCTTCCATGTTGGCAGGGTCAATCTCCATGACTTTAAAGATATCCTGTACCTCCTGAAAGGTGAGCACAAAGTCAATCGCGTCTGCGATATCCTTTTCCTTTGCCTCAGCCTTCTTGGCAAGGCAGGGTCCAATAAAGACAGTCAGGGCATCCGGATGCATTACCTTCACGGAGCGGCCACAGGCTACCATGGGAGATACAGCAGGGGGAACATGAGGGATCAGATTATGATAGATTTTACGGATCATAGCTATCCACACAGGACAGCAGCAGCTGGTAAGCTGATAGTCGCTCTCGCTTTTGATGTTTTTATCAAATTCCAGAGCTTCCTTCAGGGTCAGGATATCAGCAAATAGAGCCACTTCGATCATTCCGTCAAAGCCAATCTCCTTTAGAGCAGTGCGCAGCTTACCGGGAGTAACATCACTTGAAAACTGACCTAAGAAAGCCGGTGCTACCAGAGCATAGACCAAACCCTTGTGGGAGCGAATGGCCTGCAGTGCTGCAATGACATCCTTGCTGCCGGTCATGTTTTTTGCACGGCACTCCTGGATACAGATCTCACAGCCTGCACATTGGCTTTCATCAATCTTAATCTCGCCGGACTGATCCGGATGGATGGCGTGCAAGGGACATACCTTTACACAGTGCTTTTCCTCACAGTCGCAGTCTCCCGTGCGTAATACCAGGGGATGCTTTTCCGGATGCAGCAGACAATCCAGATGGTGAGTATCATAAAGCTCTAATTTCTGAAGGAAATCCATATCCTTTTCTTTTAGGGTTCTGACAAGAACCTCATAATATAGTTCTTCAAATGTTTTCATGGTTTAACCGTAGATCCTTTCATAAATTATATAATTAATGTTATTCCTGGCATAAAACTATTTAATATTTTATCCCTTTTCCAAAAAAGTAATTCCCGATCATATTCAGTGATTGCCTTTGCCAACCTTTATGGATAGAGCAGATAGGCAGAAAGTTAGTGCTCAAGCTGATGTATTTTGCTTTACTAGGATTTGGATTTGATTTATAATAATTCGTATAGTTTAGGTGAATTCGGATAAGCTTATTAGTAAATAAAGGAATATGGAGAAGAAAATTGAAGGACAAGACAATGAAACAGCTAACGAAAGTCGGATGGCTTTTGTTTTATTTATATATCATTCTATTATCGTATTTTTTGTTTTTCAGTGAGCATTACGGAAGGGATTTAGTCTCATCACAATATCGTTATAATTTGCATTTTTTCAAGGAGATCAGGCGTTTTATCACCTATCGTGAGCTGGTGGGCTGGGAGAGCTTTGTTGTTAACATCCTGGGAAATGTCCTGGCTTTTGCACCCTTTGGCTTCCTGCTTCCGGCATTGAAGAAAATGTATCGGGGCTTCTTTCGGATGACATTTTTAAGTATTATGTTCAGCCTGTCGGTAGAAGTGATTCAGCTAATGCTAAGGATAGGGATCTTCGATGTGGACGATATTCTTCTTAATACCTTGGGAGGTTGTCTGGGTTATATTTTTTTTGCAATTTGCAATGGGATCTATCAGCTGATCCATCCAAAGAAGAAGAAAAGGGGGAAGTAACATGCTTTTTAAGCGAAATAAAGAGATGATTCATTTCTCCGGAAGAAGACATTCCAAGACAGGTATCTTTTCTGCCGTCATTGGGATTCTGGTGATTCTGGGTTTTCTAACCCTCAGCATTGTCTCCAGCTTATCCCATGGACAGGGTGGCCTAAGCCTTGGAGTGTTGGGGATTCTATTACTGGCTCTGTCAGTGTTTGGTTTTGTACTTTCCTATCAGGCATTTAAGAAAAAGGATATCTTTTATCGCTTCCCTATCATCGGGGCAGCGCTAAACGGTCTCATGACCATCTTTTTACTTATCATGTATCTGATAGGCTTAGTGTAAACGACAGACTTAGAAAGGTTGGTCAGGAGGAAGACCTTCCATGGGATCCTCTGCCGGTTGACATGGGAGAGCCTCATATGATACAAGAGTAGTGAAATATGATACAGCTGTAGGCGATGGCCGAATTATGATAATAAAGAATACAGGAGGAAAAAATGAGTTATAGAGAGTTATTTCAGGATGACAATGAAGCAATTAGGGAGCGATATGAGCTTGCACTTGAGCGTATCAGGTTAATGGAGCAGGAAGAAACAGTCAGTGGACCTTTACGGGAATACTTTCAAAGAACGGCCTCCTTCATACTAATGGTAAGCAAGGTAGCTGCCATGGTAGAGGAGGGAAGCTTATCCACCCTGGACATGGCGGAACTGAAGGGACTTAACCGTGCCCTTTATGAGGATATCATGGGTGACAATTATGAGTGCAGCTATACCAATCCTTCCTTTGCAGTCGAAAGATTGGGAGAGAAATATGGGAAGCTCTTGTCCTTCCTTGCCACTGAGCTGAGGGCAACGATTTATTGTGCCTATGAGAGCAGGTTGTATCCTCTGACCATATACATGGAGTTGCTGATTGAAGTTTATAATCACTTTGAAGAGGAAGATGAATTTACCTATAAGGATGTTAAGCGGGTTATTTATGATTTTATGTATGATTACTGTGATGTTCTGGTAACCCACAGAATCAGGGAGCTGGTGGATGCAGACCTGAATTTTGCTACAGAGATCATTATGAACTCGGATCTGACAGACCTTCGCTACCTCTATAACTACGGAGAATTTATTACAGACAACGAACTAAAAACTGCGGAGTTTCTCAATAAGCTTCCTCAGGAGCAGGTACAGGCTATGGCTGATACTTATACAGAGGGCTATCGTCTGGGCTTTATTGCAAACCGCAAGGATCTAAGCAAGAAGGCTTATGTCAATATCCGCTACCAGATCGGTTATG
>JAJUHH010000127.1 GCA_029267975.1 Clostridiales bacterium | reverse complement strand
TTGCACCAAAGCTAAAGATCAGCTCTCCATGATTGGAATATATGTTAATATAGCCCTCATGGGAACTGGTGTAGATAATTCCCTGGGAATCCACATACAGATCCGTCATGGAATCTGATACCCAGTCCTGTTCCTTAAACATATTGCCGCCTGCAGTGTTATGCTTCTTCAAGCCGTCCTCGTTGTTGCCCATGGTGGTGGAATATACTATTCCTGCCTCACTGATGAATACATTGGAAAATGTATTCGGTACCCGGGCAACCAGATTTTCCAGCTGTGCCCTGGTGAAGATGGCATTCTGTAAGGCCTGAATAAAGGAAAGCCTGGTATGGTTAACCGCAAAGTATCCCAGAAAATCACCGGTCTTAGCCAACTGAATAATTCCGTTATAGACGCCCTCACCAACGATATACATATTACCGCCCTTGTCTACTGCAATACGCAGGGGCTCAAATGGTGTATCTGCAAAGGAAGGGGCCCCCGGTCTACCGATAGAATGAGTAAAGTTAAAATTCTTATCAAAGATAAATACCTTTTTTGCACTGGGGTCAGTCACATAGATAGTACCCTCCTTAGTGACAAACACCCCTCTGGGATTAAGAAACTCCTCATAGGTTAAGATACCTGCGACCGTATCCGTATTAATAGAATATTTTACCACACGCCGGTTCTGGGAATCCGCTATGTACAGCATATTATCCTGATCTACAAAGAGATCATCCGGAGCGGACAGCCCCAGGTTTGTAATCGTCTTATCCGGCAGATAGGCATCCTGGGTACGGGTCCAGTTCCCTCTCTGATTGAAGGTATAGGTATAGCTGGTGGCCTGGGAAGCATAGGCTTTCGCCGTTGGCAGCCCTGCCACAATGAACGCTATTAATAATATGAATATGCTTTTAATTCGTCCTCTCACTTTAAACCATGCCTTTCTTATGGACTGAGTATAAACTGCAGTCCTATATTTGCCGTGTAATTACTTGATTCCGGAATGCGCCATCGTATTCATAACCTGGGTATTCATCAGGATGAATATAATCAAATTCGGCAGGAACAAAAGCACGGCTGCCGCCGATGCCATTCCCTCTGCCGCCACCGTATTATTGGTAGAAAGGGATCCAAGGTAAAAGGCCAGGGTCTTCATCGTGTCATTGGTAATAAAATTATTAGATGCCTCTGTAGCATTCCAGATGGCCTGAAAGGTAAGTACCACCGAAGTAGCCAAGGCCGGCTTGGTGAGGGGGATGATCACCTTCTGGATAATCCTGAAATCCTTCGCCCCATCCATGATGGCAGCCTCCACCAAGGCATCCGGTATCTGATCCACAAATTGCTTTACCAAGAATAATCCAACCGGCATGGCAATCAGAGGAAGAATATGTGCCAGCCAGGTATCCATAAGACCTGTCTCCTGGATTACGATATAGCGGGGTACCGATACCGCCGTGGCAACAAACATCAGCGCCATCTGATTAATATTAAAGAGCGCTCCCTTCAGCCGGAATTTCTTCTTGGAGAAGGCATATGCGGCACTGACGGTAATAATCAGGTTAATGATTACGGTAAATATGGTAATCATAATAGAGTTATACAGATATCTGGTCATGGGTACACCGGTGGTTCCAGACAGAGCAAACAAATCCCGGAAGTTCTTCAGGGTAGGGTCCCTCACAAAGATGGTGGGCGGGAATGCAAATAACTCCCCTAAGGGCTTAAAGGCCTTATTAATTACCATTACCACCGGCAGTATCATGAAGATACCCAGGGGAACCAATATGAGGTAGAATTTAATCTGCGATGCGGAAAAGCGCTTCGGATTCATTCTTGATCCTTGAAAATTAGCCATTCTCTCATTACCTTACCTTTCTATAATTCATCCTTCTCACCGAAGAGCCCGTGGGCGATCTTTGAGAATATCATTACAATCAGAAGCAGGGCAACGGACACCGCTGCCGCATAGCCCATCTCATAACGCAGGAAGCCATAGTCATCAATATGATTGGTAATCAACTGTCCCGCCAGGCCCGGGGTTGGATTCTGTCCGGAAAGGGTAACACCGATCCAGCCTGTATTAAAGGCATTTACAATGGACATAACTGCACCGAACAGCATCTGCGGCTTCATGGAAGGGATGGTGATATAGATGATTTCCTGAAAGCGGTTCTTCATTCCGTCCACATAAGCAGCTTCATACAGCTCCTCATTGATATTTAAGATACCGGACACCATGGCAAGAAATCCGATTCCCATGGAGGACCATAAGGATACGAAAATCATGATATTCATCAGATAGTCCGGCGACAGCAGGTACTGGATGGGCTGGTCAATAATGTCCAGCTGAATAAGGATATGGTTAAAAATACCTCTTTGATCTCCGGAGAAGATGGATTTCCATATAACGCCGATAAATACGTTTCCCAGCATGGAGGGTGTATAAATTGCCAGTGACAGAATTGTTCTGGGGATCTTCTGTATCTGGGCCAGCATCCAGGCAAGCAAAAAGGATAAGACATAGCCTCCAGGACCTACGATCAGGGCATATTTAAAGGTATTGGGCAGGACGAACTTCAGAAAGGCTTCATCCTGGGTGACCAGTACAATATAGTTGGTTAAACCCGTAAAGGTGGGCCTGTTGATTACGTCAAAGGAGGTAAAGGAAAGTCCGATGGCAACTGCGATCGGAATCGCAATAAAGGTAAAAAACAATAGCCCGTAAGGAAAGAGTAATAAAAAGGTACGAAAACCGCTCCGATAGACAGATGCTTTTCTTTTCTTTTTACTTCCCGCTGTAACTGTACTGATTGCTTCCATTATTCTTTCTCCTCCCTTCTGGCTGCTTCTGTATGTTCCACAATCCAGTCCACATCACGCAGAACATAGGGCTTTAAGAGGTTTCCTGCCTCATCATAGTAACCAAGCTCTGTCATCTTCCGCTTGATTTCACGGTTGATGCCTATTACCATCTCGTCGATGGCCACCTGAGCAGAGGTTCCGTCCTGCACCATGGCATTCCAGATATCGGACAGATTACGCTCAAGGAGATATTGACCGGGTGTTCTGGGCACATCCCGAAGCCATTTGATCTGTTCCAGGATCACCTGCTTATCAGCCTGTTCAATTGGTACTTCAGCTACTGCTTCGATATTGGAAGGAAGCCATAAAAAGGTCTTTCCATAAGTTGAACGAAGCGTATAGGTGTAATTTACCTGGGTTTCATAATCGGTCCACCACTTTAAGAACTCCCAGGATTCTTTGATTTTATCAGAATCTTTAAAGATGACTCCAGCTGTACCGTTGCCGATATACCAGCGGGAGATGGAGCCGTCCTCCTGAACGGTACCGGGATAGGAGGATAAGGCCCATTTGCCATCCAGCTCCGGTGCCCCATTCTTAATCAGGATATAGTCATCCAGACCAAGGATACCTACCGGCAAGGAGCCATAGCGGAAGGAGTTAAAGAAGGAAACTACCTCCTTAGGCAGGGAATAAGCAATGAACAGATCTCCAAGTGCCTGTATTCCCTTCACCGCATTGGGCTGGGCTATGGCAGTCCTAAAGCCGTCCTCCGTATACAGCTTACCCTTGTTCTGGAAAATCAGGGGTGAGGTCTGCCAATACCATTTATAGCCTACGCCGGCAGAGATATTATGATAAAAATTCATGCCATAACGCTGCAGGGTGGGCAGAATAGTCTTTATATCCTCCCAGGTATCCGGCGGATCAATACCCAGATTGGCAAAGATGTCCGTACGATAAATCAGGGAGTTAAAGGTAAGGGTCTCCGGGATTGCATAAATTGCGTCATTATAGATAAATGATACACTGCCACCCGGAACAAAGCGGTCCTGTATCTGCCAGAAGTCCTCAAACTGGGTCATATCATACAGAGCTCCCCTGCTTGCCAGCTCAAAGGGCATGTGGGAGATGAGTCCCAGCGCAATATCGGGAGTTTTATCCGATGCTGCTGCCAGGGTCAGCTTATTGGCATCAGGCATGATAGAGATCTTCACCCTAATCCCTGTCTTGGGGGTAAATTCTGTATCCGCCATCTTCTGCAGAAGGTCAACATGGGTCATTGCCCGGTTTACCCAGATATTTACCGCTTCCTCATCCTTTTTCAGCTTAAATTTGTCAGAGGTAAAGGTATAAAGCAGCCTTCTGCTGCCATTGCCCAGGGTCTGAAGGATAGTAGCCTTTGGCCGCGGCAGCTCCTTATTTCCATAGAAATAGATTCGGTCCAGTGAAAACTCCTGGGTAATAATCTCTGCATTGAAATTACTCATGGATTTTAAAACCGAATTATCTCTTGCAGAGGTTAAATTCTCCCTATATAGAGCAATTTCATCCGGATATTCCTGCATTTCTTCGATAAAAGCCTGGGCCTTGCTCAGATCCGAAAGAATTGCCGAATTAATTCCATTGGGTGTATAGCTCTGGAGTTCATAACGAATTGCTTCAATTAAGGTAATATACGCTTCCAGGTAATCGGGAATCTCAGGGATGTATCTGGTCATCTGCCAGGTACGGTCCTCATCCCGGTCCTCTCCGGTAATTTTCTTGATATCCATTTCAAACTGAGCCACATGTTCGGAGATCAGTCTTGCATACTGCCATGCCCTTACGATGGGCTCCTGCTCCGCCCGAAGGGTTATAGTATGAATACCCTTGGTCAGGTAGATCTGAAAGGCTTTTCCATCCTTACTGTGCAGGACCTCATTGGCCCAACTGCTTCCGGTAGAGGGAAATGCATAGTTTTGCAGCTCTTTGAAGGGTATTGCACCGTCCAGGCGAATGGTCTCAAATACAGCAAACTCTTCCTTGCTATTGCGGTAATGGAAGGCAAGCTGATAAAGCCCATCCCGTGGAACCTCAAATTCATAGGTTACCTCTGTACCCGGTTCAGACCAGGATAGGGCATTTAGCTTCTTATATTCACTGTCATGAGGCTGCAGGGCAGGATTACTCTCTGCGGAGTAAATTGCCTGCATTGAATTCTTCTCCGTATAGTCAATGGAATTCACAGTTATAAGCTCTGTAACCAGCTCTCCGGGGTGGGCTTTTTTGTATTCTTCATAAGAAGGAAGCTCCTTCGTGGGTGCCTTTAGCCTTAAGGTTCCAAGACCAAGGCCATCCCCGGATATATTGGTGATCCTAACAAGATTGGTACCCTTCTCAAATAAGAAGAGCAAGGGATCCGATGTATTATAGGTGTTATTATACAGATACATGGAGGCCCAGGTATCTTTGCTATATTGATAAGGTGCTGTTTCATCCCCATAACGGTCAGTAGGATAATTCTTTGTCTCATCCATCCAGGTTAAGGGCAGCACAATATTTTTCATTTCTTCATAGGGCTGGGAATCATTTATCTTTATATCCACATGAAATTCCGTAAGGGTTCTTTCCATGGGTTTATAATCAAGCTCAAGGTAATATAGACCTGGCTCATCAACCTCAAAATGATATTCTGTCTCCTGACTGTAATCCAGGGTTACAGCTGTCCCCTCATAATCCTTTATTCCTGTACCCGAATTCGGCCCAGCCTGATACTCCGCAGTGCCATACCCTGTGTTGCCGGAAGCCAGAAAATCAATATAGCGCACTTCCTTTGTTCGCAGAGACTGATTCAGCAGGTGATAGGCAGCGTTCACCTTATTCTTATCTATTTCAGGTACATATTCAGAGGTAGGACTTAAAACAAGAACTAATATGATAATAACTGCAACGATGCCCGTCAGTACCGCGGATAATATGGCTTTTCTTTTCACTGTAGCTCTCTCCCTTATTTATTAGGGTTGCTGCAATAACTTGCAGCAACCCTATCAATGGCTGCTATAAATATGCTCTGCCTACGGTTTATTTCTTAGCTTTAAAATTATCGTCTGTAAAGCCATAGAATTCCTTCAAGCCATCTCTTAACTGAACTTCTGCCAATACATATCTTTCATTGATTACCTTATTCCAATCCGGAAGCTTAGACTTAACCTGATCAAGCCAGTTGGGATCTGTTCTTAAAGCACCGGAGATGTCTTTATTATAGATATTGCTCCACTCGTAATTCGCAGCCTTCTGCGCTCCGTCTTCCTGAACAAAATACGGATATGCTTTATCGGAGATATCCCAGAATTGACCTTTCTCCCAAAGTTCAAGAACCTTCTGGAAGCCAGGCATCTTTTCCTTATCAGCAAAACGCTGATGGGTAGGTGAGGAATACCAGATCTCCATCTGCTTATCAAATTCTTCGCCGGTTACCAAGGGGAAGGAGTCATTGAGACAGGTCTTCTCAACACCCTTATCGTTGAAATTCTGATTTAATCTTGCCTGCATGCCTTCTGTACTGCCTGCCCAGAAGGAACCAAAGGTATAAGCTACCTTTAATTTCTGCTTCTCCTCATCACTCCACTCGGGATTACCGTCATCCATAGCATAATTATGAAGTGCCATAGGATCCAAAACGATACCAATGGTATTCTCCTGATAATCGGTACTAGGTCTCGGATAGATATCCCAATCATTAGACTTTACGGTTCCCCAATGTCCTTCGGTAGGGTTCGCAGCATCACCCATCATCCAGGGATCACCGTCGTTGGTAAGGCAATAATTATTAATAAAGAAGTTATAGCTCCACCAGCCATTTGCTTCCATGACTTCTGCCGGAACTCCGCCTACGTCATTCTGGGTCCAGATTGCAGACTTAGACCACTTAGGTATGTACTCCAGTAAGCTTGCAACAGCTTCCGAGGTCAGGTTAACATGGTCTCCCTCACCACTGTAGTTCGCCAGGGAATAGTTAATGTCCTTGGTACCGGTGTTGATAAAGCTCATAGGAATATCCATTGCTCCCCAGAAATTCTTATTATCGCCGGAGGTAGCAAAGGCTGTATACTCGTCAATATTCCAGTCAACCGGAGGAATATCGATGTTGTTGTTTTCTGCCAGTTCCTTATTTACATATACACCCCAGGGAAGGATATACTGAGGAAGACCAGCCTGGAAGCCATAGTAATTCATCATCTTCATGATGGACTTATTAAAGGATTGGTATACCGGGTCATCCTTAAATACGGACAGATCCGCTACCAGACCCTTAGCCACGTCACCAACAAGGTCAGTGGATGCATAGATATCCGGATATTTGCCGTGCTCTGCTTTAAAGTTCTCCAGCTCCTGCGCCCAAGGGGTTTCATTGTCATGGGGGCCACCGGCCTTGGCATAAACATTAATCTTAATGTTGGGGTAGGTCTTATTAAATTCCTTTGCCAATGCATAAATAGCCGCATCATTTTGTCCAGTCAAATCAGCAACTGCTATGTCTTTATGTCCTAAATCCTCAAGATATTGCCCTGATCCCGACCATACCATAATATCAATCTCTCCTGAGATTCCGGAATCAAGTGCCGCATATTTCTTACCGCATCCGGTCAAACTTGTTGCGATTACGGTCATAAGAAACAGCATACATACTAAAAGTACCTTTGATCTTTTCATACTTAACCCTCCTATTAAATTGTAGATTTTCTACAAGCACATTATAGCTCTTAGTAGAAACAGTTTCAAGAATAAAAACATTTTTATAGTGTTTTTACTTCATTTTTATTATGCACATTAACCATTTATACCAGTAAAATATAATTATATTTGTGATTTCCTATAATATTTTATAGCTTGTCCATTTCCAAACTCAATTTTCTGTAAAATACTTCAATTTTTTATATATATTTTTCATCAAAACGTTTCTATCATAATTTACATCAGTAATATTACACAACTTTACCATGCTAAATTTTATGTAATATTAGTAATAAAAGAGCTTGGGGTATCGTGATATGTAATAGTTA
>JAJUHH010000126.1 GCA_029267975.1 Clostridiales bacterium | reverse complement strand
GACCCATATTGCCATAATCGAAGTTGGCGGTACTGTGGGTGATATTGAAAGCCAACCCTTCTTAGAGGCTATTCGCCAGTTCCGCCAGGATATCGGCGACCATAATGTAGCCTTAATTCACGTAACCCTAATCCCCTATCTGAAAGCATCCGGTGAGATGAAAACGAAACCCACCCAGGCAAGTGTGAAAGAACTTCAGGGTATGGGTATCCGACCTGACATCATCGTATGCAGGACCGAACTCCCCCTTGACAATGGAATTAAAGATAAAATTGCCCTTTTCTGTAATGTCCCCAGCACCAATGTCCTTCAGAATCTTGATGTGGAGTATCTGTATGAAGCGCCTCTCGCTTTAGAGCAGGAGCATCTGGCTGATGTTACTCTTTCCTGTCTTAATCTTCCATGTCCTACCCCTGATCTTTCTGACTGGGAGCAGATGGTAGCGTCCTTAAAGAACCCCAAAGCAGAGGTAACCGTAGCCCTTGTAGGTAAATACACCCAGCTTCATGATGCTTATATCAGCGTGGTAGAATCCCTAAAACACGGTGCAGTGGCTCATAATGCTTCCATTAACATAAAGTGGATTCCTTCCGAAGATGTTACAAAGGAAAATGTAGCAGAGCTCCTCTCTGATGTGAGCGGAATTCTTGTACCTGGAGGATTTGGTGATCGTGGAATTGAAGGAAAAATAATTGCCATCCAATATGCCCGTGAGAATAATGTTCCCTTCCTGGGATTATGTCTGGGTATGCAGCTGGCACTTGTAGAATTCGCAAGAAATGTAATTGGCTATGAGGATGCACACAGTATAGAATTAAATCCTGCCACCACACATCCGATTATTCATCTGATGCCGGAGCAGGATGGAATTGAAGATATCGGCGGTACCTTACGGCTTGGTTCTTATCCCTGTGTTTTGGATGAGAATACGAAGGCTTTTAAGCTTTATGGTGAAAAGGTGATCCATGAGAGACACCGCCACCGTTATGAAGTAAATAATTATTACAGGAACGACTTTATCAAGCATAATCTTACTTTATCCGGCTTGTCTCCGGATGGCCGTATCGTTGAAATGATCGAGCTGAACAGCCATCCCTGGTTCCTGGCGACACAGGCACATCCTGAATTTAAGTCAAGACCCAATAAGCCCCATCCCTTATTCCGCGGATTTGTAGGTGCTGCCCTTGACTTTAGTACTAAAAAGGCTAGATAAGAACATTAAGGCTGCCCCCAGGAAGATAGCTATATCAGCAAGATTAAAGATAATGCTTCTCAGCTTCTTATGATTGATGGTGAAATAATCAACCACATATCCTCTTTGAAGCCGGTCAGCTACATTGCTGATGGCACCTCCGAGAGTAAAGGATAAACCTAACTTAAATAGCTTCTTGCCCTTACGTGGCAGGACAAGGATAAAAAGGAGTGAAACAAGACCCAGCAGCACCACCGAGATGGTCTTGAGGAGCTCCTTTTTCTTATCCAGAAAATTCAAGAATGCTCCTTCATTATAATGCTTTCGCAGGATGATCCGCCCCTTTAAGATTTCCTGGCGTTCCCCCAGCTTGCGATGCTTTTCAAAATAATCCTTGATCTTATACTCCCCTAAGACAATTCCAAGTACAATCAGTATATATATCATAACCATTCCTCCTTCCAAGTCACCGTTCAAGCCAAGTCAACTTTGATTAGCTATATTGTAGACAAAATAATGCTGGATATGCGACAAAAGCCACTAAATATTAGTGACTTTACCTTCTTATCCATATTATGCCATAACAGCGGACATGAATCAATATGTCCGCTGTTAATTATTTCAAAATCTCATAGGTAGATAGACCGGTCAAGGGTACCTGTTTTTTCAAGCAGGGTCCTGCCGATGGGATTTTTGATATTACGATAGGAGGGATGATGCACAACCAATCTCTCCTTATTCTTTCGGTTGTTAATCCGCTCTGACAGACGACTAAATTCCGGATCATAGATAATACGCATCTTATCATCCGTAAGCAGCCCTTTTACATCTGCAAATGCACAGGCCAGCCGAATGACATTCAGATCTGTTTCATAAACCTCAAGCTTTGCATTGGGAGCCAGGGCACGCAGCTCACTTAAGTGATAGCCCATACCAAAGCCATAGATAATGTAGGTGGATATATTGGAACTATACCAATGCTTGGCCAACTGGAAAGCCTCCGATTGTATCTTACTGTTGGTATGAAAATAGAATTTGGAACCCTCATTCTCAGCTGCCAGAGTCATACGGCCACAGGAGGAGAACTCAACACGATAGCCGCTATCCAAAAGCTGCGTAGTATTAATGGGCTCTGTCAGTTCCTGGGTAAAACCCTCTCCCCGCTCCAGCAATTGCTGTAGGTTCTCATTAAAGTTATCTTCATCAAACTCAATCTCTTCTTTGCTCATAATCAGTTCCTGAACACCGATTAAAAAATTAATCAGCTGCAGCTCCAGAAGATCGGCAAGAAGGATGAAGTCATTATTCTTCATGGCCTCAATGATTCCTGAGAACATCTCCAGCATGGAATTGGTATCAACCAGATGGAAATACTCTTGATTAGAGATGATCGCTTCAATCATCTGCTTTATCTCATCTATGGAAGCTGCCAAAAGTGACAGTGCCTGGTCGCACTGCTGCCTGCGAAAGTAATAGACTGCCTTATCCATATCACCTAACAGTCTGATATTATGTTCGAAGATGCTTCTGATGTTCTGTGTCAAGGTATGATCACTCCTTATCCTCTACACTCCAGGACTCATAATATGACCTGAAGGCTTGCTCCTGCTCTGCGTTACCCAGCATATGGTAACATTCTGCCAATTGCTTCAGCGGGTAATCTCCTGCGTAATGGATATTCAACTCGCATTCTGTTTCATAAGCTGCATTATAATACCAAATAATGGCTTCCTTATAATCCTTCTGTTCCTTATAATATTCCCCAAGCTCATAGCAGACTTCGGCACTGCCCTTACCATCGGCAATATTATGCAGGCTGTACTTGATAAATTCAGGGATATTATTGGTTAAACGAGCGCATCTCGTTAATATGCACTCATAAATTTTACGTTCACGTTCACTGCAGTTTTCCTCTTCGGCAAAGTGGCGGAAGTAATCATAGGCTTCCAGAAAGTCCTTCTCTTCTCCCGCAATATACAGCTCTCTTGCATACATAGCATAAAGTTTAGGCGATAAGCTGCCGTTTTTTTGCAGCACCCGCTTGAAGGTATCAAAATCCCTGCCCGCATGGTTCGAGGTGGGAAGATGCATGATCTCAATGTCACTGTCATATACCACCGGAGACAGGAGGACACTTTCATGAATCGGATCGACCCAGATAAAGTTTCGGACACGCTTATAGAGCTTCGGGCGATATTCCTTATCAAAGTTATAGGTGGTATTAAAGGCCAGCTGATTGACATATTTCATCTGAACGATCTCGATCTCCGGAAGCAGTTCCTGCTTCAAAAGCAGGAATCGCCTCCGGTTTTGATCATCAATTACTTCATCCGCATCTGCCACATAGATGTAATCCATGGTAGCTTTGGAAAAGGAGTAGTTGCGTGCTGCTGAAAAATCATGATCCCAGGCAAAGTCGTAGATTTTATCCGTATACCTTGCTGCTATCTGTTTAGTATTATCTGTTGAACCGGTATCCACAACGATAATCTCATCTGCCAATCCTTGCAGACTGTCTAAGCATCGTGCTAATACCTTTTCCTCATTCTTAACAATCATGCAGACACTGATGGTGATCATTTTATGCTCCTAACCTTATGGTGCTTGTTTGATTTTTGCAGCATCAATCTGATAGCTCTTATACTTTAATACATGGTTGCCAGCATCCACCTCAAAGATGGTGATGTATTGGTTGGCAGTAACCACTATATTATCAACGCTTTTATCAATAACATTATTCACAGGAGAGACCGCAGCCGCTTTCACAGCAACGTTATCAACCGTATCTTCCTTATTCACACCGGTAACCACGGAAGGGCTGATAAAGTAAACAAACTTACTTGTAGCCGCCTTCGGGGTAATCACGTCAAAGGCTGTGGTTCCGACATTGCTACCCTGCTTGATGGTAGCACTTAAGGATGATGCTGCTGTAGGGCTCTTAATGGTAAGTTTGACAGAGGTCTTGTCCACAGAACCATTCTTAAAGTAAACATACAATGCCCTTGCAGTACAGTTCTGCATTCCCTCCAGAGTCGATGCACTTATGGTAATATCCAGTGTATAGACGATATTGGGATCTAAGGTTCCTGTGGCAGTTGTTGTAAAGGTAAAGGGTACCTCTTGGGTTCCAAGCTTCACCAAATCAACTCCCGTCTCAAAAGGAAGCTTTCCGCTCACATTCAGCTCATAATGAATGACAATATCACCGGAATATCCACCCTTGGTAAATACCTTGGTTTCTTTTGTTGTGGTCGGTGCTCCGGGATATTTTACCTCAAAGCTCTTGCAGCTGGATGCAAGTGCAAAGGCTACTGCCGGCTTGCTGCTGCTTGCTGCTTTATATTTGATCTCCTTCATTCTTATGTAAACCTTACTTAAATCCGGTGCCTTGGAGGATATAACTTTCACAGTGGTATTCTTGGTAATCGCTGTCCAGCTAGCACGGTTCAGATCAAAACTTGCTCCATCTTTTACAACAGTATATTCATATGGAGTCGTATCGGATGCTGAAGGGATGGTAATACTAAAGTCCTTGGAACCATTATAGGTAATATAGATGTTTTTATTGGTCGCATCTGCACCGGCCGGTACTTCACCCAGAATAATATCCCCTATACTTCTTTGCTTATCCAAAGAAATGGTATTGGCCTTGGAAGCCGCTGCCTTAGAGGTAGCATATTGTCTTACTTCTATGGTCATAGGCAAGAACTCTTTGCCGGAGGTTACACCATCCATGGAGGAATCATTGACGATGGTATTCAGGGATACTTCCTTCACAGAGCGGTCTGTGATCTTCTTCCATTGACTGAAAGCACCGTTATTAACGGAGACTCTGTATTCCTGCCCGTACTTCATGGAAACGGTAAACTTAGAACCATCAACACCGGTTACCGGCAGGACAGCTTTCTTGACAATCTTTAATTTAACTTCCTTGCTGGCCCGTCTTCCTTCAGTACCGTCAGGATACTTTGTTATTGTTAAGCTGTCAATGCCTAGATCTGCCTTGGTATAAGCAAAGGTACTCACCAGGCTAGATATATCTACATTCGCTGTAATCACTGCGTCAACAGGCTTAATACGAAAATACAGGTAGATTCCTTTTGCCTGATAGCTTTCCAGCAGCTCTCTGGTTAAGAGACTGGTATCCAGCCAGCGCCCTCTATCCCCTTTTTTCCATTCCAGATCCTGAAAGTTAATGGGGTAATTGCCATCACCTTCCGTAGCCATAATATTTAGCAGTTGACCAATGGTAGCATTGGGTGCCAGGGATTCCATACTACTATAATCAATGGAAACCTCAAGCTTTTGAGGGATTTTCTTGACTGTAACACGACTTTGGGTAGAATCTGCGTCGCCTTTTATCTTTAAAATATTATCCGTGCTGGCTGACAACCAGGAAATATCGATGGCCACCACCTTTTCCCCAGTACCTACCTCAATAACCTCCCAGTTATTCCTGGATGCATCTGATTCTGTTGCATAATAGATCTTTGAATTTCCATTGGTTATGACAAGAATACTCTCATCAATATAGGAAACTGCACAGATTTTGACTGCGGATGCGGCATAAGCTGTTTGACTGCGGCTACCGCCAATCCCAAGCACCACCAGTGCCAGCATCAGGACCAATTGTATTGCACGCTTTTTTGTAATCATTTGTGTACCTCCAAACAATGCTAGTGATCTCCCTTAGCTATTTTTGTTTTATTTACCAATTTTGGCAGTAAATTATGATAATTTATACCATACATATAATATATTATCGACAATATTTCGCATATCCTTAAGAGAAGAAGCAGTATTTTCTGATTTATATCAGATCACTGAGCTTTGCTATCCTCATACCTTGGATTCTGGCACCGCCTTCCGTAGCATCTATGAATTGAATTCCCTTTACATTCCTTATCCTGTTTTCAATCCACTTCCGATAGATATTTAATACTTTTGTTGTATACACATCATTCCCATGGATATCTACAACCTTTATCAGATCATCCGTTCCGGGAAGCTCCCGTCTGGAGGTATCCAGTGCGTGAGCAGCATTATCGGTATAAGCCAGATCCAGGCCTAAGAATATGATCCTTGCGCAGCGAAAGCTAATTCCGATATCCAGAGCGGTTGTACTTACAGACCCCCCTGTCTGATAAAGCTGATAGCCTTTTTCTTCGGCATATTCCTCCGCAGGCCGGTATCCGGCCTGACAGATGATATATTTTCTTCCTTTATAATTATGAGCAAACTGCTTATTGGCTGTAGACAGGTATAACATAGCCGTAGGGCTGTTCTCCAGACCACGGACCTGACGGTACACTCTGTTATTGGCATCTGTAACAATCACATAATCCGGTGTTATTCCCGCCTTGATCAGCTTGCGAAATACCGTTCCTGTTGCCAGGATAATCCCCCGCCCATTTAACTCCTTTAGTAATTGAAAATTTCGGTCTAAGGAAGGTCCGGCAGCGACGATATACAGATCCTTGCCTGTAAATTCGTTCTTCAGTACATCAATAGAAGCATCTCCAAGCTTAATATTACTTTTAAAATTATTATCTAAAATATGTTTTTGATTTTTTATCGAACTATACTGGATAAAATAGTCCTCAAGTCTTTCTCGAGCTGTACGGTCTGTAACCAGTCTTAAGGAGGGGTAATGTATCACAAACTCCTCTTCCCTGGACAGGTTTGCAATTCTCTTCATTAGCATGGAGTAATCCGGATCATAAATCAAGGTAACAGCCGGATTCTGAAGGATATAACGAAGGTCAGAATAAGCACAGGCCATATGGATAATATCTGCCTTCCCCTCGTACACTTCTATTTTTATCCCTTCATCCAGTTCTGCCAGCTCCTGAATATGATAAGCCAGTCCCAGTCCATAGACAATATATGTTTCTTTTCCCTCCTTATACCAGGAAGAAGCTAGATGAAATGCCTCACTTGAAGGTGTTCGATTGCTATGCAGATAATACTTTTTCCCTTGCTCATCGGCCGCCAGGGTCACAAAGCCACTTGAGGTAAATTCTGCTGCAATATCCCCATTTTCCGGGAAGCTTGTCTTTTTGGCCATCACATCCAAAGAACTATGATGCCTCTTAATCTGCTCCAGAGAACTCTGATAATGTTCAAAGGAAAAGTCAAATTCCTCATGGCCAATGATGTACTCCTGCAGTCCGTTAAAAAAAGGAAGCAGCTGTATCTCATATAAATCTGCCAACAGAACATAATCTCTCTGTTGCTGTGCATCTAATATTCCGCTTAACATATTCATAAAACCTTGCGGATCGATCATGATCTGTTCCTGATTAAAGTAATCCGCATGAACGATCAAGCTTTCCAGATAAGAATTCATGGTATCTATCACATAGGTGGTAGACCGCAAGGCCTTGTCATAATTCTGGGTACGAAAGTAATGTACTACCTTATCCATCACCAGTAAAAGTTTTTTGTTATTTTCAAAAATATTTTTTATATCAGTACTCATGCAACCTCCTTAAAGTCAATTCGTAAGGTATTCTAATTACAATTACCATAAGGTCCATGAACTTTTCTTATGCTTAAAATGAGTTCATAGACCTTATATAAATATCTTATTCACCACTGAATCTTTCTATAAGATATTGATATGTCGTTTCCGGCACCAAATCTTTT
>JAJUHH010000125.1 GCA_029267975.1 Clostridiales bacterium | reverse complement strand
GAGAAAAGTCTGTTAACGCAAAAAGTGTACTGGGAGTCCTATCTGCCTGTGTTAAGAATGGAGATGAGATTGAACTAATCTGCGAAGGTCCGGATGAAGTTTCTGCTCTTGAGATTCTTAGTGATATGATAAGGAGCGGTTTGGGAGAAGAGTTCATTAAAAAGTAATGGATGAAAGATACATAAGATAAAATGCAAAAAAAATGCGATGAAAAAACAGTTGCACAAATAACCAAGGAATGATAATATAGTACTTACTATTATGATATTAACTAACTTTTGCAAATATATTCTAAACACCATGAGGTTTGTGGGATGACTTTCAGTCCGGGGGGTTATCTTGCATACGTAGTGGTGTACTCCTAGGCCAATGCTTTAACGAATTAAAGCGTTACCCCTTTGTTTGAGCATTGAATTGGGCTATTAAAATATAATACAAAGCTAGCGAATAAGAATAGATTTCTTTTACAGGATGATAAAGTAAGAGGATTCTATTCTTAAATTATAATCTTGATTTGGGAGCGTTCGCTTAGCATCCCTCCTAGGGGCAAAGTAAATTTGGTAATTCATTAACATACATATAGAAAGGATTTGATGAGGTTGGGACTCGGATAGACAGATCAACGTTGTTTATTGTCAAACTATACAGTGTGATATATCGACTCCGTCGCTAATATGATTTTTGATTTGTAAGTTTACGTTTAATCATTTTCATCATATTAAGCAGGAGGCTATTTATTATGTTAAACTATAAGAGATATCAAAGAAACCCTGTCATAGATTTACCTGACAGACAGTGGCCGGGAAAGCAAATCATGAAAGCACCGATCTGGTGCAGTGTTGATTTAAGAGATGGTAATCAGGCCTTGATAGAGCCCATGGTAGTTGAGGAGAAGGTTGAATTCTTCCAACTGTTAGTTAAGCTGGGCTTTAAGGAGATTGAGGTGGGCTTTCCTTCCGCTTCTCAGATCGAGTTTGATTTCATCAGGCAATTAGTAGATCGTAAATTAATTCCCGACGATGTTACTGTCCAGGTATTGGTTCAATGCAGGGATCATCTGATTAAACGGACCTTTGAAGCCTTAGAAGGCATAAAAAGGGCGGTCGTTCATATCTATAATTCTACCTCTACCCTGCAGCGGGATGTCGTATTCCATATGTCTAAGGAAGAGATCAAGCAAATCGCCATTGATGGAGCAAAATTAGTAAAAAAATATGCAGAGGATTTCCCTGGGGAGATCATTCTTGAATATTCACCGG
This sequence comes from Clostridiales bacterium, assembly GCA_029267975.1. GTDB lineage: Bacteria > Bacillota > Clostridia > Lachnospirales > Lachnospiraceae > Mobilitalea. The sequence goes on along the minus strand of JAJUHH010000125.1, from coordinate 6,615 downwards.
AAAGCTTCAGCGGTACAGAAGTAGATTATGCACTGGAGGTTTGTACTGCGGTTCAGGAGGTTTGGGAACCCACACCTGAGAAGAAAATGATTATCAATCTGCCTGCAACGGTTGAGATGAATACCCCCAACGTTTATGCGGACCAAATTGAGTGGATGAATCGTCATTTTAAGGACAGAGACAGTATCATCTTAAGTATCCATCCCCATAATGATCGGGGAACCGGAGTGGCCATTGCGGAACTTGCCTTACTGGCGGGAGTTGATCGGGTGGAAGGAACCTTATTTGGCAATGGAGAGCGAACCGGTAATGTGGATATCTTAACTCTGGCCTATAATATGTTCTCCCAGGGGATTAATCCCGAGCTGGAGATCGACAACATCACGGAGATCATTGAAACCTATGAGCGTCTTTGCAGAATGAAGGTGCATGAGAGACATCCTTATGCAGGAAAGCTGGTCTTTACAGCATTCTCAGGCTCCCATCAGGATGCCATCAACAAGGGCATTAAAGCAATGAAAGAGCGTAACAGTGCCTACTGGGCAGTACCCTATCTTCCCATCGATCCTTCGGATATTGGAAGACAGTATGAACCGATTGTTCGTATTAACAGCCAGTCCGGTAAGGGCGGTGTTGCCTTCATTATGGAGAATTACTTTGGTTATAAGCTGCCCAAGGGTATGCATAAGGAATTTGCGGATGTCATTCAGGCTTTATCCGAGGTACAGGGAGAGGTTGCGCCTGAGCAGATCATGAGCAAGTTCAAGGAGTGCTATCTTGATAAGAAGGAGCCCTTACACTTTAAGAAACTACGGGTGGAAGAGTTTACTGAGCGTGATGAATCCTGTACCGGAGTAATCGTGACCTATACAAACAGAGGGGATGAGAAGACCTTCGAAGCTTCCGGCAATGGTCCCATCGATGCAGTGCAACGCGGACTGGCCAAGGAGCTGGGGATCGACATCAAAGTGCTTGACTATACCGAGCATGCTCTCAGCGGCGGTGCCGGAGCTCAGGCAGCAGCCTATATTCATATGCTGGATGTCACCACAGGAAGAACGACCTTTGGTGTAGGGGTAAGCTCCAATATTACAAGAGCCTCCATACGAGCAATCTTCAGTGCCCTGAATCGTCTGGAGCTGGGTTAAATAAATACATTCTAAATAAGTTTAAGTTAATGTACAAAGGTGCGGACCTGTCTGAGGACCTGCTGTGGTTTCCTTATCATCAAGGAACTGCGATCTGTTGTACTAAGATAAAAAAGCGATAGCGTTCTATAGGAAATGTAAGTTGTATTATACTGCGGGTCGGTGCATAGGGACCTCCATGTCCCATGCACCTGCTGACACCATCCGTGGTGTCAGCTCCCTTACAATTGCGATCCTAAAGAACGCTATCTCTTTTTATCTAAGTACAAAAAACGATCTTGTTCCAAAAGATAATAAGGAAACCCACAACAGCTCCCCCAGACAGGTCCGCACCTTTGGGATATACGCTGTAACTATAGCTAAGATTATAGGTAAAATCATAGCTAAGAGTATGGCAAAGAATATAGTTATGATTATAACTAAGATTATATCTATGATTCTATCTATGATAAATTATAACTATGATAGTATCTATGATCATATCTGACATTTAGCTATAGAAAGATATATAAGATTACACCCTGCTTTCCGTCACTTTGCCGTTACATAATTCTTCCACAACTATGTTAAACCAAAAAAATCAGGCAAGAATCTATGATAACAGGACGACCGCGGACCCACAGGGTGCTTTCCTTGACTTAGCTATCTTATGATGCTATAATTTTTCTACGCGGTTCCTGAATGAAGAGATCGTTCCGGTAAGATTGGAGCAGTCTTGTAGTTAGGAGGCGAACTATGAAAACAAGTATTATCATTCCATACCACAGAGGGGAAGCATACCTTCGTGATTGTCTGGATAGCTTAAGAGAGCAATCCGGAATTGATATGGAAATATTGCTTATTTGTGATCACGTTAATGAGAAGGAATTGGAGTGTGTCAAAGACTATGAGCATGCGCTTCCAATTCAGATATATCACCTGCAGGCTTCAAGTGGAGTGGCTGCAGCAAGAAACTTAGGCATTGAGAAAGCTACAGGAGATTATATATATTTTCTCGATAGTGACGATTACCTGATGGCAGATACCTTGGGACTCTTAATACAGAGTGCCCAGCTTCAGGACTATGATATTATATACGGCAAGAAATCCCCTACCTGGTTAAGCAGAATAGCTTATCTGTCCAGTAAGCAGGAGCCTGAGGCAGGAGACGAGGAGCGGGAGAGAGAAGCCAGTGACAATGAGGCACCGGAGCTTCAGGCAGAACATGGAGCGACCAAAGAGAAGCATTCCAAGGCTGAGGCATCTTCCGAGGAAGAGAATTCGGAGGAAGACGAATCTGATGAGACCCAGGTGGACAAGGATGTTGAGGATGATATTGAAGTGCGGTTGGATCTGCAGAGATCGGCAGATTTGGAGGCAGATGAGGCAAACCTCACAGATGAGGAGCTGCAGGCCTTAATAGATTTTCGCAGATCACAGGCATATCGGATCCTGGTTGCCAAGCGGAAGGGTGTTCGTAATATCTCAGTTTTAAATATTTTATTTAATCGAAGCTTCATCGAAAAGCATCACCTGCGCTTTCCGGAGCATCTGATCTACCTGTCTGATGTTCCCTTTCTCTTGGAAGCTCTCTCAAAGGCAGAGAGTTTTTGCAAATGTCTGTCTGCCAGGTATATTAAGAGAAAGCATAATGATGCCATTAACTTTCCGTCCTTGTCACAGGTAAAGGACCCCAATCGTTTTTATGAATTTGTAGACACTTATTATGAGACGACAGCCAGAATACCAAAGGATTCCGAGCTGAAGGATCATTTTGACATAAAATATATTACTTATTATACCAGAGTATATGCTCCCAAGTTAAAGAGAAGCCCCAATGATGCCTGGCGGGAAGAGAACTTTATCAGTATGAGCGACATCATCAGTCAGGTTAACCCTAGGGTTCTTAAGGTTTTAAAGGGCTATAAGAGGTTGATCATACAGGCACTCATCAGACGGGATTTAAAAGCATCCATTTATATTGTTACACTTCATCTTGGGGTGAAAAAGTTTAAGCGGGTTGCAAAAAGCAGAAAAGCCATGATCCGCGCCCTTTATACCCATGTATTCCTAAAGCAGGAGCTAAAGGAAAATTGGATCCTATTTGAGAGCTTTTTTGGCAAAAACTATTCTGACAGCCCCAAGTATATTTATGAATATATGGCCAAGAACTATCCGGGGAAGTATAAATTCATCTGGGTAATCGATAAGCCAAACACAAGGATACCCTATCCCCATAAGGAGATAAAGCGCTTTAGTCTGCTTTATTCTTATTATCTTGCCCGCTGTAAATATTTTGTCTTTAACGGGCGGCAGCCGGAATGGATGGTAAAGCGTAAAGAAATGGTCTTTTTGGAGACCTGGCATGGAACCCCCTTAAAGAAGCTTGTATTTGATATGGATGATGTTACATCGGCTTCACCCAAGTACAAGCAGCAGGTGTATAAGCAGTCCAGGGCTTGGGATTATCTTATTGCACCCAATAAATTCAGCAGCGAGACCTTTCGAAGATGCTTTATGTATGAGAATAAGATGCTGGAGACAGGCTATCCCAGAAATGATATTCTCCATGATCCAAAGCGGAATGAGCTGGCGAAGAAGATACGAAGGAGGTTGGGCATACCTGAGAATAAGGTGGTTCTTCTTTATGCACCTACCTGGCGTGATGATGAGTTCTACGGAAAGGGCCAATATAAATTCAAACTGCAGTTGGATCTGGATCTGATGCAGAAACGGTTAGGAGAGAATTATGTCATACTACTCCGGACACATTATTTTATTGCTGATTCCCTGGATGTCCGTGCGTATCGGGGCTTTGCATATAATGTAAGCAAATATGATGACATTTCCGAACTTTATCTGATCTCAGATATATTGATTACAGACTATTCCTCTGTATTTTTTGATTATGCCAATCTGCGGAGGCCCATGCTTTTCTTTACCTATGATCTGGAACGCTATCGTGACGTTCTTCGCGGCTTTTATTTTGATATAGAGAAAGAGGTACCGGGTCCCTTGCTTTATACGACAGAGGAAGTTGTTAATGCCATCAGAAACATCGATGCAGTGAATCGTGAATATAGCCAAAGATACAATGATTTCTATGGAAGATTTTGTGGTTGGGAAGATGGACATGCTACACGAAAAGTGGTACAATCAGTGTTTGGGAGTAAGTAACCCCGCAAGGAAGCAATAAATGCATTTGTTGCCTTCGTATTGCGGCAATCACAATAGGAACAATATGGAGGTAAGCTTGAAAACTGTTTGGAAGAACTTTAGCAAATACCAATTCTTGCTTGTTGAGTTGGTTAAGAAGGATATTAAGTTAAAGTACCGCAGATCCTATCTGGGTATTTTATGGACCTTACTGGAACCGCTATTAACGACTGCGGTGTTGACTTTTGTGTTTGACGGCTTGTATCACAGAGGAGACAGGACATTTCCGGTTTATATCCTTACCGGACGACTCCTGTATTCCTTCTTTTCAAATGCGACTAAGGCAGCTATGAAAGCCATTCGCAGCAATAGTGCTATGATTAAGAAGGTTTATGTGCCCAAATACATTTATCCATTCTCAACGGTGCTATCCAATTATGTAACCTTTTTGATATCGCTGATTATTCTGGCCGGTGCCATGCTGGTATTTAGGGTACCATTTACCATCTATACGCTTCAGGCAGTGGTTCCGCTGCTGATGGCGCTTATTCTGTCCATCGGCTGTGGACTGATCCTGTCAACGCTGGCAGTATTTTTCCGGGATCTGGAGTACCTCTGGAGCGTTGTGTTAATGTTAGTCATGTATACCTGTGCGATATTTTACGATGTGTCTGACAAGAAGTTTGCGGATAAGGAACCCTTTATGAAGCTGTTTAATCCGCTCTATGATATCATTGTCAATTTCAGAAATGCGATATTCGGTACTCCGCTGAATGAACAGGCATTGATTATATCTGCTATCTATAGCTTTGGAACCTTACTTATCGGTATTCTGCTGTTTTATAAAAAGCAGGATGATTTTATCTTAAATATTTAGATCAACCTTATGACTCGCAGGTATGTGCGAGTTATTCACACATAGAAGCGGATATTTGAAATAGACTGAAGCCAAAACGGGAGGAAATCGTGAAAGAGAAAGTATTAGTGGTTGATAATGTCAGTATGAAGTTCAACCTGATGGAAAAGAAAGTCGATAACCTGAAGGAATATGTGATCAAGCTGGTGAAGAACGAGCTTAGATATCAGGAGTTCTGGGCTTTGCAGAACGTGTCCTTCAGCCTGAATAAAGGAGATAGATTAGGCATCCTGGGCTTAAACGGGGCCGGAAAGAGTACTCTTCTTAAGATCATTGCCGGAGTACTGAAGGCCTCGGAAGGAAAGGTTACCATCAAGGGGAAGATCGTTCCTCTTCTGGAGCTGGGTGCGGGCTTTGATCCCCAGTATACCGGAGCCGAAAACATCTATTTATATGGAGCTGTGCTCGGCTACCCCAAAGAGTTCATCCGGGAGAAATATCAGGAGATTGTGGAGTTTTCAGAGCTGGGAGATTTTATTAACGTGCCGGTGAAGAATTATTCCTCCGGTATGAAGGCGAGGTTGGGCTTTTCTATCGCCACCATCGTTGAGCCGGACATTTTGATTTTGGATGAAGTCCTGTCGGTGGGAGATGCTAAATTTCGCAAGAAGAGTGAAAAGAAGATCAAGTCAATGTTTGACAATGGGGTTACGGTCTTGTTTGTATCCCATTCTCTAGAGCAGGTCAACCGCTTATGCAATTGTGCCTTAATCCTTGAAAAGGGTAAGTTGATTGCCAAAGGAAAAGTAAAGGATGTCAGTGCGATTTACGAAGCTAAGATAAATGAAAATTAAATCAAGAGAGGCGAGAAGATGAAAAAGGTAATTACTTACGGAACCTATGATTTATTACACGTTGGACATATTAATCTGTTAAGAAGAGCAAAGGAGCTTGGGGATTATCTGGTGGTTGTACTTTCCACCGATGAGTTTAACTCTATCAAGCATAAGACTGCTTATCACTGCTATGAAGACAGAAAGCTTATTCTGGAAGCGATCAAATATGTAGATGAGGTTATTCCTGAATATACCTGGGATCAGAAGATTAAAGATGTTGTGGACAATCAGATCGATGTATTTGTTATGGGCGATGACTGGAAGGGGCAGTTTGATTTTCTGAAGGATTATTGCGAGGTTATATATCTCCCCAGAACAGAGGGAATTTCAACCTCAAAGATTAAGCATGACCTGAATCTGGGTGTTAAGAGCAATCAATAATATTTAACCGATAGAGGAGCGCTTATGAGCGGAGCTAAATTATCCCTTAGCAAAGTGAAAAATAAAGGGAAGAAATTAATGAAAAAAGTTGTGCTAAAAACTTACCGGTTTTTAGCACGTTCCTTACCAATCAATAAAAATATTATCTTATTTGAATGCAATCTGGGCCGCAACTATACCGGTAATCCCAAGGCAATCT
>JAJUHH010000124.1 GCA_029267975.1 Clostridiales bacterium | reverse complement strand
CATACAAAATCAATAAGATGTCCGGCAATCTGTGTGTGAGGGATGAGGTTACCCCCTTCCTTCTTTATGCCTATATATGCAGCGGCCCGCCTAATTTACTTCGTTACCTCTTCTATAATGCTCTCACCAACTCCGGTGACGTTGATATTCTTGGTAGTTCTGGCTTCCAGACTGTCAGCCATTACAATACTCTTCATATCAATACCCACTGAACTTTGTACTGTATCAAATACCTTGGCAAGTACGGTGGGAACATTATCCGTAACACTGTCAAGGCCTCCTCCGTAGATCTTGATATCGGAGATTTGGCTGAGGGGTTCTGCGATTGCTCTGGCAAGCTCAGGTAATTTCTCAATGAGCTTATCTGCCATAGCAGCACCGGTATACTTCTTGTAAGCTTCCGCTCTCTTCTCCATGGCCTCTGCTTCTGCAAGACCCTTAGCTTTGATGGCTTCCGCTTCTGCAAGACCCACAGCAGAGATAGCCTTCGCCTTTGCTTCACCATTGATTGCTTCTGCATCCGCCTGTGCCTGCGCTTTCAGCTTAATCGCCTCTGCCTCAGCCAGAGCTTCTGCCTTCTTCGCTTCCGCTCTTGCTTCTGCTTCAGCGATCTGAGCATACTTCTTAGCATCTGCTTCTGCTTTCTTCTGCTCTTTTTCAGCATTAGCAGGCTCAACAACCTTGGTCTTCAGCTCTTCCCTGGTCTTCTCAGCGCGGCGCTGCTCCAGCTCTGTCTGCTTTTGTTCTCTTGCAATCTCAACCTGCAGCTGTGCCTCCTGAAGCTCCTTCTGCTTAATCTGCTTCAAGATATCTGCTTCCATCTGAGCTGCAATTACTTCTTTATTGGTGATGCTCTTTTGAATCTCATAAGCAGCATCAGCTCTCGCCTTAGCGGATTCCTGCTCAATTCTGTATTCTGCTTCCTGAACTTCCTTTGCCTTTAATGCAGCGCTCACCTCAGTTTGCGCAAGCAGGCGGGCTCTCTCACCCTCCTTGGTTGCTTCAGACTTCTTGATGGACTCTTCCTTAAGTGCCATTGCCTGGGCGATTTCTGCATCCTTTTTCTTCTCCGCAATTTGCTTTGCACCAAGGGCTCTTATGTAACCATTGGTATCATTCACATCCTTGATAGAGAAGTCCTTTAATTCCAGACCCATTTCTCCGATTTTAGTACCAACAACCTCCTGTACCTTCGCGGAAAATGCTTCCCTGTCATTATAAATCTGCTCAACCGTCATGGAAGCAACAATCTCACGAAGCTTACCTTCTAAGATCTGAGTACACTGCTCGGAGATGGACTTCTGAATCATGTTCTCATTTGCTCCGATAAACTGCTCGATGGCCAGATAAATGCTCTCATGGGTATTACGTACCTTAATTACTGCAGTACCTGCAACATCAATCGGTACACCCTGGGAAGACATGGTCTGTGAGGTATTTACATTCAGCTGGATATTACCCAGTGATATGATATCTGTTCGCTCCAGAACAGGAATTACCACACCGCCGCCACCTGTAATGATTCTCTTTTTCAGACCGGTTACTACCATGGCCTTATCCTGGGGCACCTTCTTCCACATACTGAAGATACCAGCCAGAATTAAGATCACTGCTACAACTGTAATGACTGTGATGATAATTGGGCCGACATTAATGTCGGCATTCACTAAAAATGCCATTTCTATTCCTCCATTTATTTATTTATTTTTTACTCATACTTGTTTTTGGGCTCAACGAGAAAGACTCCGTCCTTCAGCTCCACTGCCTTGATCAACCTGCCCGATGACAGCTTTAGTGTCGGATCAGTGCATCTGGCCGGGTAAGTGACATGTACGTGCTTCAGGGTATGAAAACTTACTGTTCCCAGCTGGCCCGGCAGAATGGTATCAACCACCTTACCGTCATACATCAACAGTTCTGTCTCATTAATACCGTAATTTCGTTTCTGAATATTCTTCAGTGTTTTAATGATTGTTTGCACTGCCACGGAAGCAATATAGCCTGATACCGCAGCTGCTGCAAAGGTTATGATTCTCCCTTTGTCCGTCAATGTCATGACTGCCCCCACCGCTCCAAAGATCAACGCCAGTGTAGATAGTGACATTAAGGAGGTAGGAAGAAAGCCGATGGCAAATGCACTTCCAACCTCTGATAGCCCTGATGCTCCATCCAGCTCTGCACCCATGCTTGGATTCATATCCATACCTGTTTGTATATCAACATCGGTATCCAAATCCATCCCTGGATCTATATTCACGTCTGCATCCAAATCCAGAAAAGTATCCAGGCTCACATCCGGGTTTACATCCATATCCAGCTCCGAGTCAGCACCATCGGTCAGAGTTCCCAGAATGAAGTTCAGTAACGGCAGTACAGCACCTCCTGCTAAAAAGCATAAATAGAAGGTTATCACAACTTTATTACCCCCTTTCCATACAACTGGTTTAAGTATAGCAGATTTTTACATCCATGGGGAGTTTTTAATTAAATTTTTAACGAAATTAAAACAGATTATAAATATTCTTAATTATATAGAGAAATCAGCATAAGATTTTATTTTAATTATGTTAAATAATCGGGTAATGTTTCATTTTGATTAGATAGAAAATCAGGAAACGTTTTATTATATCTTATAGGTAAATTCGAAGGATTTCCTAAACATAAAAAAACCACCTTAACGGTGGTATTATCATTTGGATTGAACAAACCTTCTGTCACTGATATCTTCCTGTTCCTTCTGCCCTAGCTTCTGTAATACATATCTGCCAATGACTGCATTTGCTTCCTCGAACTCACAGCCATACAAATAGCCGCTGCCGTTATTGATTTCATTGATACGAACAATATTGCCAACCAATACTTCGTTGCTATTGTTCAGCTTATAGGAAATTTCTATTTTGGCTGTCTCATCCAACTTCTTATTACTTAAAATCGCCATGCCCGTGGCACTGATATCCTTTAATAAGCACTGCAGGGACTCTTTTTTATCCCCCCAGATAATCGTTGCAATAACCTGGATCCCAAGATGAAGCCGAACCGACTTGCTGTTTTTAATGATTTGTGCTTCCTGGGAGGATTGAACAGCATACAGCTTTTGTCCATTAAGGGATAGGGAGCGCAGGGCTACATTATGGAAGGTGAACATTCCTTCTACATAACGATAAACCAATGTGACACTTCGTAATTTGGATGCTGGTATCGTTTTCCCTGCAGCCCGCAGGGCAGAGATATAAACCGACTCCGAATACTTATAATACAAGCCTGTGTTTACTTTATACCGGATACCCATATAGTAAAATCTTAATTCAACTACTGTATTCACTGGTATTTCGATTAGTTTCATACGAAACCTTCCTATGTATTAGATTTAATCTGCTTTTCCGTTTAGCAGGCAGATGTCATTCCTTGAAGTACGCTTTACACGGTACAATGCTATGTCAGCGATATAGAAGAAATCCCAGGTTCGATTGTTCTTTACTGGTATCGCATTGCAGATCCCCTGAGATATGGTCACAACTGGCGAAATTTTGGAATTCTTATGCTCCAGCCCTAGGGAGATCACATCCTGCTTTAGCTTGTCTGCAATGGCTAAGATCTCCTCATCTGACATATTCTCATAGATTATGATAAACTCATCCCCGCCATAGCGCGCACAGAAGATGCCCTGATTAATTAAATTATGCAACAACTGGGACAGCTTCCTCAGGCAACGATCTCCAGCCTGGTGTCCATAAGTATCATTATAGTGTTTAAAATCGTCAATATCAAGAATTTCTATGGCAATTTTTGTATTATTTCGGTAGGCTTGTTCAAAAACCTCCTCAGAATAGCTGTTCAGCTTCTCTCTGTTTGGCAGCTTAGTCAGTGAATCACGTTCTGACTTCTCCTGAAGGATTTTATTCTCCTCCTGCATTGCCTGCTGCCTTTCCTTAATCCGTTCCAGATCCATGCGAAGCTCAATCGCTTTTTTGACCATGGTTTTATTCTCAATCTCCAACTGCTCAGACAGGAGATAATACTCTGCACAAGCCTTAAAATAGCCTGCTTCATTGGATAATTCCCGATAATAGGCTATCTTATAGCGAAGCACCTTCAGCTGCATGTTGGTAATTCCGGCCTGCATGCTCAAATGATCAATTCGTTCAAGTATCTTCCACAGATCATCATAACGCTTCGCATCCTTTAAAAGCTCGCATAACATAAAAGCCTCATCATAGATATCCAGGATGGAATGGATCTCACCAACCAGAATAATTAATTCTCTAATCAGACTGTCACGTTTTTCATATTCCTGCAGGGCATGTCGGAAGGTAGCTTCAAATATCATGTAAATCACCTGATAATGTGAATCACACTTAAACTTGTCCCCTTCCTTTTCTATCTTATAAAAATATTGAAGTGCTGCCTTCCTGTCGCCATTCCGATAATAGCAGAGACTGATGGAGATCTCTACAATTGCACCGTTTCTCTCAGCATCAGGATTATTTTCTACCAGTCGAAAGAAGGACAGGGCCTTTTCCAGATAAGAAATAGCTGTTCTATAGTCCTTAAGCGACATATAAATCTGACCAATGTTGGTATTAGCCAGGCCCGCTTCATAATTCAATCCATTTTCCCTGCTATATTCCAGGGAAGTAAGATAATAATCAATCGCAGCCGGGATATTGCCCTGATTATCCGAGTTAATGCCCAACATATTATAGGAGCGGGCAAGTAATCCGCCTGCATCCGTCTCCTGCTGATATTCCAGACCAAGAATCAGATTCTTAATGAATTTATCGTATTTATTGTCAAAGAAATATGATTCTGCAAGATAATAGTATGCAAAACCCAGCAGCTCACTGTCAGCCTCAGATTTACCATATTCAATCAGCTTCTTACAGTATTTTTTTACAAGCTCAGAATGCTGGCTGCGCAGTACAAGAATCTGGCTAATCATATCCTTTATCTCATTGTTGTAACTGTTCAAATTCATAGGTCCTCTCCGCTAAATATCCTACGTGAAGATGTTATCCTTCATCTTTTCAGGGCGACGAAATATTGTTCATATTTCTTCGAATTTTATCACAATCCAATTTTCCTTGCAATAATATGTTAATTTTTTACACGCCTTTAACACTATAGCACTTTGCCGTAAAAAAGTCCAGTAGAATAATTTACCCTGATGTAAAAATACTCCCTAAAAATACTCTCTTATAGAGCCTAATCATTAGAAAAACGGGAAAGAAAAAGAATTGCTTTCATACCAAGCACAAAGGTTACCACGGACATAAGTGCGGAAAAAATCCACCATAATGCATCCGTATCCGACGGTACTGCAGGCAGAATCTTATCCCTGAAAATCTCGAAGGTAGATCCAAGTACAAAGCCAATAATCATGCAGTAGGTCTGGTGCGGGAATCGATTCATGGTCCACTCCAAAGGTTTTGTGATCAGGAAGATGCCAATCACGGTTGCTATACCAAGAATACCGATGAATATAAGATCAAATTCTGTAATAGCCGTAAGCAATGCATCATACATACCTAGTACAAGCAACATATGAGAGGTGCTGATACCGGGCAGGACAAGAGCCAGCGCTATTATAATCCCGGTTACCAGAAGCATTACATAATGTGACAGACCGGAACCAATGCTAATTGAAACATTACCGGTGGGGATAAAGCCAATAGAAATCACGATACCCAGACCCAGCAGAAAGTAAACAGCGGAAGCTATTCCAAGAGGTTTTTCCTTGGTCTTCTTATAAAGTGCAGGAATACCTCCAATCACCGCACCAAGGAAGAAGAAGGATACCGGTATGGTATGGGTTTCTAAGAGCCACTTGATCAGAAAAGCAAGAGAACCAATCCCTACTGCTGCACCGATACAGAATTTAATAAGAAAAATAAAATTTCCTTTGATATCTTTTAAAAAATTACTAATTGCACCGATCAACTTGTCATATATTCCTAATAGAATTGCCATGGTTCCACCGCTTACCCCAGGCACGCTCATAGAGGAACCGATTACAAAGCCCTTCAAAAATATAAGCAGATCATTTTTAAATTTATTTTTCATGCTGAAATAAGATACGCTTTCAGAATATTTTCGTATCTTTACTCCTTTCACTTATTATTATCATCTTTATGGTTAATAATATATGAAGTATAGTATGAATTATATTTCTTGTAAATAGAATATTCCAAATTCTTGTATTTTAATATTGCAAATTTTAAAGACTATGCTATAATCAATAATAGTAATTATTACTAATATTAAGGAGGAAAGAATATGCCATCATTTCCAAATCCCTTCCAGGGGAATATTCCAAGAACAATGACGAAAGAGGAATTAGTTCAAGCAATTCGCTTGGATATCGCAGGAGAGCTGGAGGCAATCTATTTATATGATGCCCATGTCCATGCGACAACAGATGAAATTGCGAAAAAGGTTATCGCGGATATTCGTGATGAAGAGAAGGCGCATGTGGGTGAATTAATGGCGCTGCTTCGTATTCTCGACCCGAAAGAGGCAGAGTTTTTTGCTGAAGGTGAATCAGAGGTGAAAGAGATGCTGGAGGATCTGGGTATTGTTGAGCCTAAAGATATTTCTTCCGATCCTGTCAGTCCCAGTACCCTTACCGTAGGCAGCTTGCTTAACCAGTAATTACCGCATTTTGCGGGGAAAGGAGTAACCTATGAGTTATTTATCAAGAGAAAGCGCGTCTATATCTGAAGCATTGTGGGAACAAATTGATTCTATCGTCGTTAAGACTGCTCGCAGTACTCTGACCTGTAGAAAGTTCTTACATCTTTATGGTCCTTTAGGAATAGGAACAGAAAGTGTACCCTTAGATAATCTGGATGAATTGGATGAGGTCCTTGAGGACGGTTTCCTTACCACCAAGGGCCGCAAATATGTGGAACTTCCCATTATTTATGATGATTTCTCTATACTTGCCAAGGATCTTGAGAGGAGTAAAAAGCTGGGCTACCCGGTGGATCTGTCCAAAGCAGCCGCTTCTGCTGAAGCCTGTGCCAAGAAAGAAGACCGCTTTATTTTCTTTGGCAATACCAATTATGGTTACGATGGCTTATTAACCGCATCCGGCACCAATCATCTTAAGAGATCAGACTGGTCCACCGGTGAGAATGCCTTTTCAGATATTGCCTCTGCCCTTGAATTATTCAGCACAAAGGGGATTTACGGTACCTATGTACTTGTTCTTAGCCCTGATCTCTATACTCAGCTGCAGAGAATTCAGCCCGGAACCGGTTTACTGGAAATTGAACGTATCAAAAAGATGTTAAACGATCATGTCCACTTCTCCACCGCCCTAGGCAGCGGCAAAGCAATGCTCCTTTGTACGGAGGCCAGATATATGGACCTGGTAATTGGGCAGGATCTGGCTACTGCTTATCTAGAGCAGAGAGATCTAAACCATTACTTCCGCATTCTGGAGAGCCTAGTGCTTCGTATTAAGCGTAAAGAAGCGATTACTGTATTTGAATAAGTAAAAATATTTTTGTTCCACGAAATCCATTATCATAATGAAGGAGAGACGATTATGTCAAAGATTCATTTTTATTTAAGTGAAGATGCAAAAACCATGCTGGCAGCACTGAGTGGAGAAGCAAACCTGGAAGGCTACAAGGAACTGAAGGCAAATACCACGGATGGCGCTAAGGAAAAACACGTTCCGGATATTAAGGTGGAAAATGGCAGACTTATTGTCACTATAGGCTCTGTATTACACCCCTCCACACCCGAGCATCATATTGAATGGATCGCTCTTGTAACAAAGGATCGCTTACAGGTTGCTTATCTGACCCCCAGTGAGGAGCCGGTGGCTGAGTTTGAAGCGGTCGAGCACGGTGTTGTCTATGAGTTCTGCAATATCCATGGATTGTGGAAAGCAGAATTTTAAT
>JAJUHH010000123.1 GCA_029267975.1 Clostridiales bacterium | reverse complement strand
GGTTGCCTTTATGGTCTTGGAGGTGATCATGCCACCAATTACAGCCATACTTGCGTCTGTCACTCTGGGCTTATCTGTTTCTTCATCGATATTAAAATCATTGGAATTGGCTGTGACATTTTTATTGATTCGGTTGACATAAGCCTCCAGGGGGTGACCGCTGACATAGATGCCCAGAACCTCCTTCTCAAAGGCCAGGAGCTGTTCCTTATTGTACTCCGCTACCTCGGGCATGGCAACTTCATAATCTGTCTTCTCCTCCTCACCGGCAAAATCAAATAAGGTCATCTGTCCGGTCAGGGACTTCTTCTTATCTGCTGCAATATCATCCAGGATCTGCACATAGCTCATCATAAGCTGTCTGCGGTTGGGGTGAAGCTTTGAGAAAACACCAGCTTTGATAAAGCTTTCGATGGTTCTCTTATTCACTTCCTTGCCGGATAATCTCTCAGCAAAATCCTTCAGGCTGCGGAAGGGACCATTCTCATTTCTTTCTGCTACGATCGCATCAATGACCGGCCTGCCGACACCTTTGATGGCTGACAGCGCATAGCGGATGGCTCCGCTCTCGGCTACGGTAAATACCGCATCTCCCTCATTAATATCGGGAGGCAGGATTTTTATTCCCATCTGACGGCAGGTATAGATATATTCTGATACTTTTCCGGGATTATCAATCACAGAGGTCATAAGTGCCGCCATGAATTCTACGGGGTAATAGCATTTTAGGAAAGCCGTCTCATAGGATACCACCGCATAAGCTGCTGCATGGGATTTGTTAAAAGCGTACTTGGCAAAGTCCATCATCTCATCATAGATATGGTTTGCAACCGCTTCCGGTATTCCATTCTTGATACAGCCCGGAACCCCTTCCGCTTCATTGCCATAGACGAAGTTCTTCCGTTCCTTGATCATAACGGATTCCTTCTTCTTGGACATGGCACGGCGTACCAGGTCACTTCTTCCATAGCTATAACCAGCCAGGTCCCGCACAATCTGCATAACCTGCTCCTGGTAGACGATACAGCCGTAGGTAGGAGACAGGATCGGCTCCAGCTGGGGGCATTCATAGGTAATATGTCCGGCTTCATTCTTTCCCTTCACATACTGGGGAATAAATTCCATAGGGCCCGGACGATAGAGTGCAATCCCTGCTATAATATCCTCCAGACTCCTGGGCTTTAATTCCTTCATGAAGCTTTTCATTCCGGCACTTTCTAACTGGAATACACCCTCCGTTCTTCCTGAGGAGATTAGGTCATAAACCTTCTGATCATTATAATCAATCTTCTTGATATCGAAGCGGTCTCCTTCTTTGCGGTGTCTGTTCACCAGGGCTTCTGCGTTCTGGATTACCGTCAGGGTTCGAAGACCCAGAAAATCCATTTTTAAAAGCCCCAGCTCCTCCAGCGTTGTCATGGTAAACTGGGTGGTGATAGAATCATCGGAAGATCTGGATAAAGGTACATATTCATCCAGACTCTGTTTACCGATTACCACACCGGCTGCATGCATGGAGGTATGCCTGGGAAGGCCTTCCAGTCTCCTTGACATATCGATCAAGTACTTCACATCATCATTGCTGTCATAAAGAGCCTTAAGATCCTTATTGGAGTTTAAGGCTTTTTCTATGGTGATGCCAAGCTCAAAGGGAATCATTTTTGCTACGGTATCCACCTGGGCATAAGGAAGATCCAGGGCACGCCCCACGTCACGGATGACCGCCCGGGCTGCCATGGTTCCGAAGGTAACAATCTGGACCACCTTATCCTTACCGTATTTTCTGGTAACATAATCTATTACCTCCTGCCTGCGCTCATAGCAAAAATCAATATCGATATCAGGCATGGTAAGACGCTCCGGGTTTAGGAAACGCTCAAAGAGGAGGTTATATTTGATGGGATCAATATCTGTAATATGAAGCGCATAGGATACGATGGACCCCGCGGCACTGCCTCGTCCCGGTCCCACAATAATCCCATTGTCCCTGGCATATTTGATAAAATCCCAGGTGATCAGGAAATAATCCACAAAGCCCATATTCTTAATGGTAGTCAGCTCATAATCAAGCCGTTCCCACAGTTCCTCTGTCACCGGCTGGTAACGTTCCTCAAGCCCTTCCCTGCAAAGCTTGGTAAGATACTCGAAGGCTGTGTAGGGTGCCGGAACCGGGAACACGGGTAATTTGTATTCCCCAAAGGTAATGGTTACATTACAGCGCCTGGCAATGTCATGGGTATTTTCTAAGGCTTCCCTGGCATAGGGAAAGAGGCTTAACATCTCTTCCGGGGATTTTAAGAAAAACTGACCGCCCTCATAGCGCATCCTGTTTTCATCGGTAACCTTCTTCTGGGTCTGGATGCAGAGCAGAATATCATGAGGATCCGCATCCTCTGCATAGGTATAATGAACGTCGTTGGTAGCCACCAGCTTAATCCCCGTATCCTGGGACAGACGCAACAGACCCTGGTTGACGCTTTTTTGCTCCGGCATCCCGTGATCCTGAAGCTCCAGGAAGAAATTATTCTCCCCAAATACCTTCTGCAGCTTTAAGGCAGCTGCCTTTGCTTCCGCATAAAAGCCTCTGCGAAGGTTGGTGGCTACCTCTCCTGCCAGACAGGCGCTGAGGGCAATGATTCCCTCACTATACTGTTCCAATACCTCATAATCTATTCTGGGTCTATAATAGAAGCCCTCCAAAAAGCCTTTGGATACAATCTTCATCAAATTCTGATAGCCGGTATTATTCTCCGCTAAAAGCACCAGATGATAGTAGCGCTCCTCAGAGGCACCCGGCTCACGATCAAATCTGGAATTGGGAGCCACATAAACCTCGCAGCCAATAATCGGCTTAATCCCTTCTGCCAGGCAGGCCTTATAAAAATCTATGACTCCATACATAACTCCATGGTCCGTTATGGCTAAGCTGTCCATACCAAGCTCCTTGGCCCGGGCTACCATTTCCTTAATCTTACCGGAACCATCCAATAAGCTGTATTCGGTATGTACATGCAAATGTGTAAAATCCATGCTTATCCTCCTTTCTGGAAAACTCATGAATATCTATCTGATCAGCGGTATAACCGCCTGTGTCACTTAAGTTTCCAAAGCGCATGATGTGAAAAGCTGCCCCTCTTCACACTATTATGATATTCCACCCTGATACCGCTTGTCAATCGCAGGTTCATTTTCCTAAGTATCACCGCTCCGGAAACCTTTGCCAGGAGCTTATGTCCAAACATTGATGGGTGTGAACAGTAACAGGCCATAACAAGCAAATGGTATATCCGCAGGCCCATTATAGCAAAGCCTCTGATATACCATTTGGTCATATAGTTCCTATTAAGCTTGTAATTCCCGGGCTTACCAGTCCTTTCCCGGCCGATCCGGATCAATGATTGTCTTGGGATCAAAGAGGTCCGTGAGCCTATGAGGGAATTCCAGGAAGGCTTGTCCGTCGATGGACCGTCTGGTCATTCTTACGTAGTCCTTCTTTATATGCATCCAGGGCTTGGAATAAACACCGCAGAAGACATTAAAGCCCTTGGACTTCAGATATTGATACTTATCGCTGGAATAGGTTCCGACGGTTGTTTCAAAATCCACTCCAAAAGGGAATACCAGGATATCCGTAGGACCAATAATCGGTGCCACCTCATCCAGCCACCGCTGGGTATCCGTCTTTAAATGACTCAGGCTTATCTCCCGCAAATTCCTGTGTCCCCAGCTATGGGAAGCAAATTCCCAGCCTTCCGCCTTCATGGCCTCTGCTACTCTCATTGCCTCCTTCTTGTCCTCTTCATAGGTAGGGGAGCTGGGATCATTGGTACGGTAACCAAGGACTCCTTCGTAACCGGTTAAGGCAATCAGGCCTTTTGCACCCTTATAAGAAAAATCTGGGTGTTCTTCCACAAAGTCATCAATGAGAGGCACCATATCAAAGGAGCCTGTAACAACAGAACCATCATCCTGTACCATGGTACAGGTAATCTTTCCTTCCTCTGTGAGGATGATTCGATTTGCAAAGCCATCCTCTTTCATATAATCATAGTAGCTTACATCATCCTGGGAGATCACGATCGGTTTTTTGCCTGGTCTTAAGAGTATCTCCTTTTCCACATACTTGCTGCTTCCATCCTCCAAGGTGACCTTCTCGGTAAGGTCGCTCATATTCACCAGCACATAACCATCCTCATAAAGCTTCTGAAGAATCTTGTTAAACTCGGGAATGGTTGCCATGTACATATTATAGCCCTTGGACATGCTGTCGCCGTCAAAGGCTTTGGCATTGTCCACAATCAGGGTATGGAAAAAGATGTGATTAATCTCCGTAACCGAATGATAGGATCCGCCCAGATTCACCAAAGTTCCTTTCTCTGTCTCCAGACGGCTGATCGCATCTGTCAGGACCGGATATATTTCATAGCCACCCTGCTCAGTTTTATAGCTCTTTAATAACTCAATGGCAGCATCATAGTCATACCTTAAGGCCAAACGGTCAGCCTTGGCAATTAACTCCTGTCTGTCTGCTTCCTCTTTCTTTAACCGTTCCTGCTCAGCAGCTGCTTCCTGCTCCTCCGGTGTCAGGGTAGGCTCATTGGAGGAAGTGTCATCCTGAGACTTTCCTTCCTCATTGTCCTTGCTATCCTCTTTATCCTCCCCCTGCTCTGATTGCTTTGCCGGGTCTGACTTATTATCATTCCTGTTGGTAATATACCATCGGTAGCCAAAGAACAATATGAGAATCAAGAGTATCTCCAGTATAATTATTAAAATAAAATTTCGCTTTCGCCTGTTATTCGGTTTGTTTTGCTTGTATTGTGACATGATAACCCTCATTTCAATACTTGTTATTATCCCATTGATTTAGTATGTCGATTTATCAGGAATAGTATACCATAATGTCCTTGATAAATCCTTACAATACTATTAAATTATCAACCAAATATATTAATTTTAATTTAGTTATTCACAAATTAATCAATAATTATGTAATATTTGTTATTTTTCTCCCATTTTATTTCCATTATCCCTGGCATTGCTATATTTCCTGGCTGCAAGGCCCCTGTCCTCCCATTTTTTCAATGTAAAAAAGGGTTGCCGCACATTTCGTGCGGCAGCCCTTGAAAGAACCATATCATCATGTCTTATTTGCTGCTTAAATACTTCTCTATATTCTCAATTGCTGCCTTCTCATCTGGACCATCAGCAGTAACTGTAACCGTCTCTCCGGCCGAAATACCCATGCTCATCATTCCCATAATGCTCTTAGCATTTACGCGCTTGTCTGCACTTGTCACATAAATACTGCATTCATATTGGCTGGCAACCTGTACAAGCAATGCAACCGGTCTGGCTTCCAAGCCTGTGGGAATATTAATTACAATATCCTTCATTATCATGACTATTCTCCTCCTTAAACTCCCGCAATTGATCTGCAATCATACTTAGCTTACGTAATCTATGGTTAACACCGGACTTACCGATGCTGGGCTTAAGCATAGCCCCAAGCTCCTTCAGAGACGCCTCGGGATATTCAATCCTTAGTCTCGCAATATCTTCTAAACCATCTGCCAGGTCTCCCAATCCCACTGTATCCCTGATATAGAGGATGTCCTCCATTTGCTTGGAGGCAGCTGTTACGGTTTTGGTAATATTGGCTGCTTCGCAGTTCACCTGACGATTAATTGAATTACGCATTTCCTTGAGTATTCTTACATTCTCTAACTCCATCAAAGCCACATGTGCTTCCATGACATTCAATAGATCTACAATCTGAGAGCCTTCCTTGATATACACTACAAAATTCTTCTTGCGCATTACAATTTTTGCATCAATGGAAAAGGCCTGTATCATATCCCTTAATTGGTCCGCTTTCTCCTGGCTTCCTGTTACAATCTCCAAATGATAGGATTTTTGAGGATCACTCATAGAGCCGGAGGATAAAAAAGCACCGCGAATAAATGCTCTTTTACAGCAAGCATTCTGGACAACAAGATTGCCAGACGGTCCAAGACTGCTGCTATTCTTATCGCAAGACTCATTCATCGGTAATTTGCATGCCTGCAAAATCCTCATGACAGCTTGTGTATCGCGAATCACTAAGGTATAGATACTGTTCTTGTTCAGATTAGTATTAGTTTTTACAGAAATATCATTATTTATATTAAATGTTTTTCTTATTAATGTAAAGTACTTTCTTGCAACTACCAAATTTTCTGTCTGCAGCTTCAAATATTTTCTTGAACCATCACGGATCAGCAGTCCCTCATAAGAAAGAATTGCCGATAGCTCAGCAATCCTGCAATGTCTGGCACTGCTCATCTGTAAGGAAAGCTCTTCCTTTACATCGCTTGAAAATGACATAATGCTTCCACCTTTATACTTCCCGATCTATGTCCCTGTGCTCAATCTTAATTCCATATTGGGTCCCGGAAAGTCTTTGCCCCAGTTCATTCACCAGAGTAACAGACCGATGCTTACCACCGGTACAACCAATGCCGATCACCAGCTGGTTCTTTCCTTCTTCAATATAATGCGGAATTAAAAAGAGAAGCATTTCCTCCAATTTATCCAGGAACTGCCCGGCAGCAGGAGACTCCATCACATAGTTTCTAACTTCCTTCTCATTCCCCGTCTTATGCTTTAATTCCGCTACATAGAAGGGGTTGGGTAAAAAACGTACATCAAAAACAAGGTCAGCATCCACCGGAATACCATTCTTAAACCCGAAGGATAGCACCGTTATAAAGAAATTACTGAACTTTTCATCATCCAGATAGATCTTATTGATCTGGATCTTCAACTCCCTGGTTAGTAAACGGCTGGTATCAATGATGGTGTCAGCCATTCTTCTTAAAAATGCCAGACGTTCCTGCTCCATGGCGATCGCCTTTTCCACTCTACCGTTTCCGGACAGGGGATGTGTTCTTCTGGTTTCCTTATAACGTTTAATTAATACCTCTGTGGAACAGTCCAAAAATAATATCTCATATTGAAAGCCGGAATGCTTCATATCCTTAAGAACCTTATCAAGCTCCTTTAATGCCTGTCCGCTTCGAATGTCCAGGCCTAAGGCCACCTTGGCCTGACTGCCCTGTTGGATTAATCGGACAAATTTCTTTACAAGCTGAATCGGCAGGTTATCAACGCAAAAATACCCGATATCCTCCAGCATTTTCAGCGCTGAGCTCTTACCTGCACCTGACATTCCGGTTACAATTACGAATCTCATGATTTCACTCCTAATAGTGTGTCTTTTGTGGAAAGTTACCCAAAAACTTTACTTCCGGCTCCAGCCATACGCCTGATTGCTCTTTTACAATACGACGAACATCCTCGATGACCCTGAGAAAATCCAGTGCTGTTGCATTGTCCTTATTAATAATAAACCCACAGTGCTTTTCGGATACCGCCGCACCACCAACCTGATATCCGCGAAGACCCGCATCGCTGATGAGCTTGCCGGCAAAATATCCTTCCGGGCGCTTAAAGATACTTCCTGCACTGTACTTATCCAGAGGCTGCTTTTCCCGCCTCCTGGCATTCAGCTCGTTCATCTTCTGTCTGATCTGCTGTGCATCCCCTAAGGTCAGCTTTAGATCCGCTTCCAGCAGAATGTAGTTCTTCTTCTGAAGTATACTGCTGCGATACCCCAAATCAAGCTCCTCCAGGGACAGACTGATGAGCTTACCCTCCTCATCCATTACCCTTGCAGCTCTTAATACCTGCTTCATTTCACCGTCGTAGGCTCCAGCATTCATGGTAACGGCACCGCCAAGGGTTCCCGGAATTCCTGAAGTAAATTCAAGTCCTGTCAGGCTATGTTCTGCTACTACGTTGGCAAGCCTCGCAAGGAGAATACCTGCCTGGGCAGTTATGATCCCATCCTCCTTCACCTGAACCTGTGAGAAG
>JAJUHH010000122.1 GCA_029267975.1 Clostridiales bacterium | reverse complement strand
TATATCAGAGACTATTACGGGTATGACTATGAGGACTATGAGGAATATGAAAATTATGAGAATTATGAGAATTATGAAAATTATAATATTAATATTCCTTAAATATACTAAGGTAATATAATTACGGATTAAGCCTGGGTAAAACATGAAATATATTGGGAACACATAATAAGGAAGCTGTCAATTTTCATGTTGACAGCTTCCTTATTACTAATATAAAGTGGAACTAAAAAGCACTGTAATAGGGAGGAGCAATATGAACCATAAAGGGACCAAGACAATTGAAACAGAAAGACTGATTCTGCGTAGGTTTACCAAAGATGATATCTGCGCAGCGTATCGGAACTGGACATCAGATCCAGCTGTTACTCAATATCTCCGTTGGCCGACGCACAAGGATATATCTGTTACAGAACGAGTTATGAGTGGATGGATAATGGATTATGAAAATCTTGCGACTTATCAATGGGCAATCGAACTCAAAAGTATTGGAGAACCCATTGGAACGATTTCTGTTGTAGATATGAATGAAAAACTGGATATTGTACATATCGGTTACTGTATCGGCAGTAAATGGTGGCATCAGGGAATTACCAGCGAAGCATTTCGCACCATAATCCCCTTCCTCTTTGAAGAGGTGGGAGTTAATCGTATCGAATCTCAGCATGATCCCAATAATCCTCACTCTGGCAATGTTATGAAGAAATGTGGCCTCAAATATGAGGGAACCCTTCGACAGGCTGATTACAGCAATCAGGGAATTGTGGACGCATGCATGTACAGCTTGCTGCGAGAGGAGTATTATGCCAGTAAGAAATAAGTTATCTCAAGGATATTGGCATGATAAAGTGAATTTTATAGATTGTATTTATTTAGAGAAAAGGGGCATTCCGATGATGGAATGCCCTTGCTTTTTATGCATAGATATGGAAAAAACTACTTTACATGCTATAATAGACATGCGTTCCTAATAATAAAATCTGATGTGGTAAAACAGATGGACCAGTATATTAAGCAAGGTAAGACCACCACCCTGGAGCATTGCGAAAATGTTGCATGGATCAGTTAAGACCATTAATTACTATTTTAGGAATTAATGACATAAACGATAAATGAAATTTAAGAAACGTTATTATTTACCTTGACAAATATATCACTCTGATATATTGTATGTATATATCAGAGTGATATACATTGGAGGGGTAACATTGATGAAGATCTTGTTTATAAATTCAAATTTGCATGGGCATATTAATCCGACGCTTGGTTTAGTAAAGAGACTTGCAGAGAGTGGACATCAGGTCAGCTATTTTTGCTCAGAAGCATTTTCAGAACAGGTAACAAAGGCAGGGGCAAGATGGATTAGCTTTCGTAATAAGTTAAATCTCTTTCTAAAAGAATATCGGCCGACAGACAGACATCCCTTTTACATGCTGATGGAGTATATTCTTATGTATGATGAAGCAGTGCTGCCGGAGCTATTGGATATTGTGAAAGAAAATATGTATGATATAATTATTTGTGATTCTTTATTCGGAGCAGCTTGCTTTTTAACACAGATTACCAATATTCCTGTGGTGTGTTCACACTCCTCATTTGCAATGAGTAAAGCACCGGTACCAAAGCAGATGTTTATGGCAGGATCGCATCCGCAATTAGATCATTGTTATCAGATATTAAGAAGAATTTGTGAAAGCTATCAGATTGAGGAGCCTTCCTTAGAACAGGTTTTTACAAGCAAAGGAGGTTTAAATATTGTATACACCACCCGTGATTTTAACAAAGATGAGGGGGTACAGGAGCCGGACTATTTATTTGTGGGGCCGTCCATTGACCGACTGCAGGAAGCACATGATTTGGATTTTTCTAAGATAGGAGATAGAAAGCTTATCTATATTTCGCTGGGAAGTCTAAATACTAATTTTATTGATTTTTATAAGACCTGCATCTTAGCATTTGGTAATAGCAATTATTATGTGTGCATGTCCATTGGACAGAAGTGCGAAGTTTCACAATTGGGTGACATTCCAGATAATTTCCTGGTGAAAAGTTTTCTCCCGCAGCTTGAGATCTTAAAACGGGCTGATGTATTTATCACTCATGCGGGCTTTAACAGTGTAAATGAAGCTCTATACTTTGGCGTACCTATGCTTGCATTACCTCAGGTCAATGACCAGCATATGGTGGCAAAGCGTCTTCTTGCAATGCAGCTGGGAATAGTAGAAAGCATTACGGAATTATCTCCGGAAAGACTGATATCCAAAACGGAAACACTGATAAAAGAGAAGATGTTTAAGGAAAATTGTATGCAAATCTCTCATGAGATGATAGAACACAACGGGCTTGGGCAGGCGGTTATGAAACTTGAGGAATATGTTAACACACATAAAAGAGAGGAGATAGACAGTAGTGTTAAAAAATAAATCCATGTATGCTATTTTGGGCATTTTAAGTCTGGCACCAAGCAGTGGCTATGACATAAAAAAGTACAGTGACAAGGTCCTCTCTGGATTTTGGAATGAGAATTTCGGTCATATCTATCCAACCTTGAAGAGGATGCTGGAGGATGGGATGATTGAAATTGTTTCCGGGGATAAGAATGAAAAGAAAGTCAGATATGGAATAACCGAGAAGGGAAAGCAGGAGTTTGATGCTTGGCTTTTGGAAGAGTCCCAACAGCAACCGGTACGGTCTGAATTCATGTTAAAATTATTGTTTTCGAGCGGTCAGCCAAGAGAAAATGTAATCCACATGCTTGTGAACTATAAAGAACTTCATATAAAGAATAAAGAGAATTATCTTGGGATACTTAAAGATTTGGAAGAGGGAATCCAGGAAATATCAAAGGAGAGAGTCTTCTTTCATAAAGCAATTCTTAGAAAGGGCATCCTATCCAGTGAAGCTATGATTCGTTGGTGTGATGAAACAATAGAAGAATTACAGCCTAAACAACCTTAACCACGGTAATAAGAAAATGGAGAACATATGTTAAGAAATAAAATTGAAGCTTATTGTCAGTCTCTGGGTTTAGATACCATTGGCTTTATCCCATGCAGACGATTTGACGAATCTGCTGTAGTTTTTCAAAATAGAAAAGAACAAGGGCTAGAAAATCCATTCGAAGAGGGTGACATTGAAAAGCGTATTAATCCCTTTCTATATATGCAGGATGGTAAAACGATCATCTCCATCGCCTTCCCTTACTATACCCCAGATGAAAATCAAGTCGATAACGGTTTTTCAGTCTATACCAAGCGATTTGATTACCACAGGGTTGTAAAATCTTATCTTGCTAAGATTTGTGAATACATTGAAGCCTTAGGTGGCAAGGCTCTTCACTTTGTAGATGATAATCATCTTCCTGAACGTTATATTGCTTACCTGGCCGGCATCGGCTTTATCGGAAGAAATAATATGCTAATCACTGAGCAATACGGGAGTTACGTATTCTTAGGAGAGATTATCACAAATCTTGAGATAGAATGCAGTGATGTTCGCCAGCAGACTGAAATTACCCAATACAAAGAATGTGGTACGTGTTATGCTTGCTATAGAGCCTGCCCAAGTAAGGCCCTCACTGCTGCGAAAGTTAATCCTAATAGTTGTCTTTCTTATTATACACAAAAGAAAGAATTAACGGATGATGAGATTAAGCTCCTAAAAGGGAATATCTTTGGTTGTGATATATGCCAAAGAGTATGTAAATATAATCGTACTGCAGCACCCAGCAGGCTCCCTGAATTTGCAGTTCTTAATTTTATGAATCAAGAAGTAAGTACTTATGCAGCTATGGACAATAAGATGTTCAAAGATCAGATTAGCCATGCATCCTGCGGTTGGAGAGGTAAAAATATAATTAAACGTAATGCGATTATTCATCTTCATAGGAAAGGTGAAGATATTGAAGCATATCGTGGAGACTCTCCTTATATCAATCAGTATATTGAGCGCTTACAAGGGATGGACACAGAAGAGAAGTAAACAGTAAAACATGCGCCCTATCCTGACGTAGAAGCCGGCTATGACTGACGGTATTAAAGATACATGGATTTTAAGGATTATGACCGGGTAATGAGCTTTTGATCAATTATATAATTGGGGAAAAATCAAACCAATAAAAGATGTACTCTAGTTATATCCTGCAAGCTTGAGATAATGATCGGTAATTATTTCCGGTGTTTCTTTCATCCCCCGATTGATCCACCATTTTACTGTTTCTGCAAAGCTTCCTACCATGTAATTTAGCGCAAAGTCTGCTGGGACATCCGTTCGCATACAGTCAGGATAACGCATAAAGATCTCTGAAAGATACTCTTTGAAATATCTTAAAAATAAGTCTCTGCTGTATCCTGAGAAAAGGCCAAGCATATTCCCTTTGTTATCCTTTAAATGATACAGCAGATGCGTCAGCTTCTCATCTAAACCATGTTCTGCTTCAGAAAAATCGTGTGTACTTTCTGATGGTAATTCATGTGAAAAAATATGTTCAAATATCCCTGTGCACATTTCTTTCAATAAAATATCCTTCGTTTCAAAATGTGCATAAAAGGTTGTCCTCCCAACATTCGCCTCATCTATAATTTCCTGTACAGTGATATTGTTAAAATGCTTCTTTTCCAATAGTCTATTAAAAGCATTGAAAATAGCTTCTCTTGATTTTTGCTGTCTTCTGTCCATCATTAACCTCCGAACACTTAGCCTTATTTGTTCCGTAACATACTAATCAGAAATATTGAATATTGTCATTCCTAATCTATCTGCTATCATTTTATCAAACATTTTATATTTTAACAAACATTTTGTTCGGAGTTAGAGTTTATGAAAACAAATAATAGACATGGAATAATACTTGCCTTACTTGCTGCCACACTATATGCAATTAATTCACCCATTTCAAAGCTTCTTCTTGTTTATGTGCCTCCAACACTGATGGCAGGTTTCCTGTATGTAGGCGCCGGTCTTGGAACGGTATTTATCGCATTCTTTCGTAAACGGACAAGCCGTAAGGGGTGGGAGAGCAGGCTTACGAAAGAAGAACTACCATTTATCATTGGAATGATTGTACTTGATATTGCTGCTCCTATTTTTCTTTTACTCGGTTTATTAACCACAACTGCGGCCAATGCATCACTGCTTAATAATTCTGAAATAGCTGCAACAGCAATAATTGCGCTGATGGTTTTCAAAGAGCATATTTCACCACGTCTATGGTTGGGAATCTTTTTTGTAACACTTTCCTGTATGATATTATCCTTTGAGGACATCAGCAGCCTGGATTTTTCAAGTGGAAGTTTGTTTGTCCTTCTTGCAGCCTGTTGTTGGGGCTTGGAAAATAATTGCACCAGAAAAATATCCTCAAAAGATCCCCTTCAAATTGTTCTCCTAAAGGGTCTTTTCTCAGGAAGTGGTTCAATCATCATAGGATTATGCCTTGGTGAACGAATATCTGCTCTGTGGAGTATACCACTTGTATTATTACTAGGTTTCATTGCTTATGGCTTGAGCATATACTTTTATGTATGTGCCCAGAGGATACTTGGGGCTTCAAGAACAAGTGCCTATTATGCTATTGCCCCATTTATAGGTGCTTTTCTATCACTTATCATGTTCCGGACTGTCCCTGGTAGATTGTATTTTGTTGCTCTTGGCTTCATGCTGCTTGGAGCATGGTTATCCTCCAAGGATACACCACTAAGAGATATTTATATAAATAGATATTTTTATAAAAGGAAAATGTGAATGAGTATAAATACACCGTAAATATCTGACTAAAGCATCCAATTATAATCTCAAAATCCGTATGAAAAGATCATGTATTTACATTAATGCATGATCTTTTATTATTACTAAGGGTTTGACGAGTAATTTCGAAACTATAAACTACAATGCAATTACTGAAGTTACAACTTACAATACAAGTTATGTTAGGATATTGACATTTATCAATATGATTGATAAAATTCGAATATATCGAGAATGTTCGATAACATTGATACATATAAATATGTAGGGGGTAATTTTATGAAGCATTCTTATGCAGAATATGTTCCTGCAATTAAGGCTATGTCTGATGAAACACGGTTAAAGATTATCGATATGTTATCTTGTGGAGAAATGTGTGCATGCGATATCTTAGAAGAATTCAGCATTTCTCAATCCACGCTCAGTTATCATATGAAAATTCTAACTGAAAGCGGACTTGTAAATGGAGTACGTGATGGGGCATGGATGCGCTATACGCTAAATGCGGAGAGGACAAACGAATTAATAGAATTCCTTACAGGCATAACTTGTGAGAAAGATGATTGTATATGCAAAAACGGAAGAAACAAAAAAACTGATAATCAATGTTGTAAAGGATGTGATGAAAATGAGTAAGGAGAAGTCCTGTTGCAGCTCAGGTGATTGCTCTTGCAGCACAGAAATCATCACACGATATGATAAAAATGATAAATGGGTAACAGATGAAATACATACTTCGACAGGCAGTGTGCCTGTAGTTTCAACAAAGCTGAACTTCAAAGACAAGCTGGGAGAGTGGAAGGTGCGTTGGGGTATCGGTAGGATGAATTATAAGATAAATCCGGGAATCTACGCTATAGGTAAACCTGATCAAACATCTCCCGTATTGGTAAGCGCAAACTACAAGCTGACCTTTGATTCCTTAAGGAAAGAGTTATCAGGCATGGATTGTTGGATTTTGATACTTGACACAAAGGGCATTAATGTTTGGTGTGCGGCCGGTAAAGGTACATTTGGTACAGATGAAATCGTAAATCGTATATCCATAACAGGGCTATCGGAGATCGTAGCTCACAGGAAATTGATTCTGCCACAGTTAGGTGCACCTGGTGTCAGTGCTCACGAAGTGACAAAGCAAACTGGTTTTTCTGTGGTTTATGGACCTGTGAGAGCGAAAGATATTAAGACATTTATTGATTCAGACTTTAAAGCTACTGAAGAAATGCGTACTGTTAAATTTACGATTCGGGACAGATTGGTTCTCACACCAGTGGAGCTGGTGTCTGCCGCAAAGTCTTCATTCATCGTTTTTGGTGTATTATTTTTACTGAACCTCTTCGTTGCAAGACCCTTTGGGCTTGGGGATTTCATTGCCTATACGGGAGCAGTGGTAACGGGAACTGTCCTAACACCTGTGTTCCTCCCGGCGATTCCTGGCAAAGCATTCGCATGGAAGGGGTGGTTACTGGGGTTCTTATGGGCACTAGGATATATCTGGTATAGTGGCTGGCTTATTCCTGGATCATTGCTGCTTGCTATAGGCTATTTGCTAGTATTGCCATCGCTGTCGGCTTATTTGGCGATGAATTTCACAGGCTCATCAACCTATACATCCTTTTCTGGTGTGATCAAAGAAATGAAAATAGCTGTGCCACTGATTGCTATTTCAACCGTAGCAGGGCTTGTATTGTTGTTGGTAAATAGCATCTTGGCATAAAGGAGGATACTATGAAACATAGATATTTGAGAAATGTAGCAACACTTCTTTTGTCTGATGAAACATGTATCGGTTGTGGAAGATGCGCTGAGGTTTGTCCTCATGGAGTTTTCAGTGTGAACAAAAAGAAAGCGCGGATTGATGATAAAGATAGTTGTATGGAGTGCGGAGCTTGTGCTAAAAATTGCCCCGCTAATGCCATCACTGTTGATTCTGGAGTGGGATGTACCACAGCTGTGATTATGGGCTGGCTTACAGGCAGCGAGCCAAGTTGTGATTGTTCAAGCAGTAATGGATGCTGCTGAAATGGAGTGTGATTGCTTATGAGTAAAGAGAAAAATGTTGGAATAGGTTTTTTTGAAAAGTACCTGACCCTATGGGTAATCCTGTGCATGGTTGTTGGTGTACTTATTGGAAAATACCTTCCGTCGATCCCTAATTTCTTAGGGCAATTTGAATATGCAAAGGTATCAATCCCAATGGCTATATTAATCTGGCTTATGATATATCCAATGATGTTA